>NZ_FRAE01000013.1 GCF_900142235.1 Tepidibacter formicigenes DSM 15518
GATTTGAAGAAGATGTACCTAGGTTTATTATTGATGAATTTATTGAAGATGACTTTTTTGCTTCTGGTTGTGATATTGAGAATTTTGAAGTAAAAATGCCTATACTTATATGTCCAAAATGTAATGGTGAATTAGTTTCAAAAAATACAGATGAGTAGCTCTGCTACTCATCTGAGAGTATCACGAAGTGATATTTTGTTCTAATGAAGTAATTTAGGAGGTAAAACTATGGAGGTTATGCTTTATACAGATGGAGGATCAAGAAATAATCCAGGAGATGCAGGAATTGGTGTTGTAATAATGGATAATAAGGGTAATACAATAAAAGAATTAGGAGAGTATATAGGAGTTGAAACAAATAATGTAGCAGAGTACAAAGCTTTTATAAAAGGTTTAGAAGAGTGTATAAACTTAGGTTATACAAAAATAAAAGCTCATTTAGATAGTCAGCTTATTGTAAAGCAAATACAAGGAGAGTACAAAGTAAAAAATGAAAATCTAAAAGTTCTTCATAAAAAAGCAAAAGATCTTATAGAAAAAATAGAATTATTTGAAATTATACATATAAAAAGGGCTTTGAATAAAAAAGCAGATTATCTAGTAAATAAAGCTATTGATGAAAAAAATATATCTAACTATCAAGAAAATATATCTAAAACACAAGGAAAATTAGAAAAACTTAAAAGTATATTAAAAGATATGGAAAGTGTTGCAGTGGCATTCTCTGGTGGAGTTGATAGTACTTTTCTTTTAAAGATTGCTAAAGAAGTTTTAGAGGATAAAGTAATAGCTATAACTGTTAATGCATTTATACATACTAAAAGAGAGTTAGATGAATCAAAAGGATATGCAAATGAAATAGGAGTAAAGCATATAATTCTTCCGATTGATGATATAAAAATAAAAGAATTTATAGAAAATACACCGGATAGATGTTATTACTGTAAAAAAGAAATATTTAATAAAATAAAAGAAATAGCAGATAATCATAATATAAAATGTATTGTAGATGGAAGTAATATAGACGATTTAAAAGATTTTAGACCAGGAATGAGGGCTCTAAAAGAACTTAATGTAATAAGCCCATTAAAAGAAGCAGGACTTACAAAAAATGAAATTAGACAGCTTTCTAAAGAAATGAATATGTCAACTTGGGACAAGCCATCTTTTGCATGCCTTGCATCAAGGATACCCTATAACAATAAAATAACAAAAGAAAAATTAAAGATGATTGAATTTGGCGAAGAATTTCTTTTAAGTCTTGGTTTTAAACAAATGAGAGTAAGGCATCATGGTGAAATTGCAAGAATTGAAATACCAAAAGATGAAATTAAAAAGTTTTTTGATTTTAATTTAATAGAAAAAGTAACACAAAAATTCAAAGAAATAGGATTTACCTATGTTACACTTGATCTTTCTGGTTATAGAACTGGTAGTATGAATGAGATTTTGTAGATTAAAGTATATACTTTAAGTGTTATATGATAAAATAAGTGTGCAATTATATTGAGATATTTGACATAGTAGGAGGTTAGTGATGAATAATGTAAGTTTAATAGCTCCATGTTTTTTTGGAATTGAAAAAGTACTTAAAAGAGAAATAGAAAATCTAGGTTATGAAATTGAAAGAGTAGAGGATGGAAGAGTTTTTTTTAAAGCTGATGAATATGGAATTTGCGTATCTAATATTTGGTTAAGAACTGCTGAGAGAGTACTTCTTAAAATTGGAGAATTTAAAGCAACAAGTTTTGAGGAATTATTTGAAAATACAAAAAAGCTTCCATGGCATAAATATATTTCAGAAGATGCAGTTTTTCCTGTAGCAAAGGCTTCTTCTATAAAATCAAAGTTATATAGTATACCAGATATTCAGTCTATTGTAAAAAAAGCAGTAGTTGAAAGTTTGAAAGAAGAATATAATGTAAGCTGGTTTTCAGAAGATAGCAATGAAAAATATCCTATTCATGTATTTATAAATAAAGATAAAGTTACAATATCTATAGATACAAGTGGAAATGCTCTTCATAAAAGAGGATATAGAGAAGTTGCTAGTAAAGCACCTATAAGAGAAACTCTTGCTGCTGCACTTGTTTACTTAACACCATGGAAAGTAGGTAGACCTTTAATAGATCCTTTTTGTGGTTCAGGAACCCTACTTATAGAAGCAGCAATGATAGGGCTTAATATGGCACCGGGACTTAATAGAGAATTTATTTCAGAAAATTGGAGTATGTTATCTAAAAAACTTTGGTGGGATGCTAGAAAGCAAGCATTCAATCTTATGAAGAATGACACTGATTTTAAGATATATGGATATGATATAGATGAAAAAGTTATTGAAATTGCTAAAGAAAATGCTAAGCTTGCTGATGTGGATGAGTACATTCATTTTAAAAGACAAGATGCAAGAAATCTAAAAAGTGAAGATACATATGGATTTATAATTACAAATCCACCTTATGGAGAAAGGCTTGAAGATAAAGAAAAAGTAAGAAAACTTTATGAAGATATGGCAACAACATTTAAAAAATTAGATACATGGTCTTTTTACATAATAACTTCTTATGATAAATTTGAAGAAGCTTTTGGAAAAAAAGCTGATAAAAAAAGAAAATTATATAACGGTATGTTAAGAACTGATTTATATCAATATTTTGGTCCGAAACCACAAAAAAGGTAGCAAATTTTGCTACCTTTTATTAGAATTCTAAAAAAATCCTACATATTAATATTTTATATGTAGGATTTTTAATGCTAAACTATTTTAGTTGTCCAATCTTCACAGTTCCAAACATTAGTTACAACATCTCTATAAAATTCAGGCTCATGGCATATTAAAAGAATACTTCCTTTGTAGTTTCTTAAGGCTCTTTTAAGTTCTTCTTTTGCATCAACATCTAAGTGATTAGTTGGTTCGTCTAATAAAAGAATATTAGTTTCTCTATTTATTAGTTTGCAAAGTCTTACTTTAGCTTGTTCTCCACCACTTAAAACTTTTACTTTGCTTTCTATATGTTTAGTAGTAAGACCACATTTAGCAAGAGCTGCACGAACTTCATACTGAGTAAATCCAGGGAATTCATTCCATATCTCTTCTATACAAGTATTGTTGTTATAATCTTTTATTTCTTGTTCAAAATACCCTATACTTTGCTCATAACCAAGCTCAACATTACCAGATAAAGGTTTTATTAATCCTAAAATACTCTTAAGTAAAGTTGTTTTACCTATACCATTAGCACCAACTAATGCTATTTTCTCTCCTCTTTCCATTCTAATATTAAGAGGCTTAGTTAAAGGATTATCATATCCTATAACTAAATCTTTAGTTTCAAATATTAATCTACCTGAAGTTTTAGCTTGTTTAAAATTAAACTCTGGTTTTATACGTTCTTGTGGAAGTTCTATTCTTTCCATTTTATCTAATTTCTTTTGTCTTGACATAGCCATATTTCTTGTTGATATTCTAGCTTTATTTCTAGCAACAAAATCTTCAAGAGCAGCTATTTCCTGTTGTTGTCTTTTATATTCAGCTTCAAGCTGACGTTTTTTAGCTTCGTATATTTGCATGAAATTATCATAATCTCCAACATAACGATTAAGTTCTTGATTTTCCATATGGTATATAAGGTTTATAACACTATTTAAAAATGGAATATCATGAGATATTAGAACAAATGCATTGTCATATTTTTGTAAAAATCTCTTTAACCATTCTATATGCTGTTCATCAAGATGATTAGTAGGTTCATCTAAAAGTAAGATATCTGGTTTTTCTAGTAAAAGTTTACCAAGTAAAACCTTAGCTCTTTGACCACCACTTAAATCATTTACATCTTTATCAAGACCAATATCAGTAAGTCCAAGTCCTCTTGCTACTTCGTCTACTTTAGCATCTATTACGTAAAAATCATTATTAGTTAGTATGTCTTGAATAGTTCCTACATTTTCAAGCATTTCTTCTAGTTCTTCAGGTGAAACATCTCCCATTTTTAAATATAGTTCATTCATTTCGCTTTCAAGATCAAATAAATATTTGAATGCATCTTTTAATATATCTCTTATAGTTCTTCCTTTTTCTAAATAAGTATGCTGATCTAAATATCCAACACGAACACGCTTTGCCCATTCAATAGTTCCCTCATCGGGTTCAATTTTACTAGTAATTATATTCATAAAAGTAGATTTTCCTTCACCATTAGCACCTATAAGTCCTATATGCTCTCCTGGAAGTATTCTAAAAGAAATATCATTAAATATTGCTCTATCGCCAAATCCGTGACTTAAATTTTTAACTGTTAATATACTCATTTTATTATCTCCTTCTTTTAGCTAAGTTTTAAAAAGTCAAACAAATAAAGAGAAGCCATGGCTTTATTAAAATTTGATTTCAACTTTTGAAATATTTTCCTTGATAAGAGTTCCTTTTTTTTAATTCTTTATCTATAGCATTTAAGACACTTCTTTTATCAAGACTCCACCATGGCTCAAGGAGAGTATCTTTTGACCCATCACCTGTCATTCTGTGAATTACTATATTTGGATTTAATCTCTCTAAAATATCACATATTAAGTGTATATATTCTTCTTTTTCTAATAATTTAAATTTACTTTCTAGATAATATTTTTCAAGGTCAGTTCCTTTAATAATGTGAAGAAGGTGAAGCTTTACCCCTTGAATATCCATTTTAGAAATTTTATCTATAGATTCAAATATCATTTTCTTTGTTTCATTAGGTATACCTATTATTAAATGAGTTATAATATTTATATTTTTTTCTCTTAGTTTTTTAACTTTCTCTTCAAATAAAGAAAAATTATATCCTCTTCTAAGAAATTTTCCGCTTTTATCATGTATAGTTTGAATTCCAATTTCAACCCAGAGATAAGTTTTTTTACTAAGTTCTTCTAGTAAATCTATAACATTATCATCTAAACAATCAGCTCTTGTAGCTATTGCAAGACCAACTACATTTTTACAAGAAATAGCATCTTCATATTTTTTTCTCAAAATATCAACTGGAGCATATGTGTTTGTGAAGTTTTGAAAATAGGCTATATATTTGCCATGGCTCCATTTATCTTTTAAAAGATTTATTTGACTCTCAATTTGATCTTTAATAGAAAGGTTTTTATCTGATGCATATTCTCCAGAACCTTTATCACTACAGAATATACATCCTTTAAACCCTATTTTCCCATCTCTATTAGGACAAGTAAATCCTCCATCAAGAGATAATTTAAATATTTTCTCACCAAATGTTTTTCTTAGTTCATAATTTAGAGAATGATATCTTTTGTCTAACCAGCGCAATTTATCTTATTCACATCCTTTTAATGATTTGTAGTATTTATTTTACTTGAAATATTAAATTAAGACAAGTTTTATGTTTATGAATTTTTTTATTAAATGAGGGGAAAGATTGTATTGTACAAACTTGAAGGCAGGTGAATAAGAATGAATGAAGTTAACATAAATAATAATAATTCAAGCGTATATTTTGGTCAGATATTAGAGAAATATATAAGTGAACATTACACATCAAATTATGAAGAAATTATAATTTTATGTATAGGTACAGATAGATGTACTGGAGATTCTTTAGGTCCTCTAACAGGACATAAATTAGAAAGAAGAATAAAAGGATATAGCAATGTTTATCTTCATGGAACCTTAGATGAACCTGTTCATGCAAAAAATTTAGAAGAAACAATAAAATTAATAAATAATTCTTATAAAAAACCATTTATTATTGCAATAGATGCATGTTTAGGGGATATTAATAGAGTAGGGTGCATAAAGGTGTCTAATGGACCGTTAAAGCCAGGAGCTGGAGTAAATAAAAATCTTCCACCTATAGGAGATATAAATATATTAGGAATAGTAAACTTAGCAGGATTTATGGAATTTATGATTCTTCAAAATACAAGACTGCAAGTAGTAATGAAAATGGCTGATGATATATCTAGAGGAATTGAATATGCTTTATGGAAAACAATAAAAGATATAAAAAGTAAAGAATATATAAATGAAGAATATAGGGAAGCAGATATAAGATATTTAAAAATTTAAATAAAAAGAAAAAAAGATTTACAAATTTGTAAATCTTTTTTTCTTTTTATTTCCTAGTAGAAAATAAAACTAAAATAAAAAAATGTAACACTATAAACAATAAAAACATAAAATAAAATGTACTCATAAATATAATAAAGGAGGTCAATTATGAGCCTATTAAGATTATTTAAAAAGAAAAAACATAAAAATAGTGAAAGTCCAAAAAAACAAACAAAAGAACATAAAAAAATAAAACAAAAAAAACCAAAATGTAAAAACTGTTCAAACAAAGAAAATAGTAATAATGAAAGAGATAGACAAATAGAAGTACTTAATGAAATGGATACAGAATTAGAGGAAATTAAAAATGTAAATACTAAACCTATTAAAAAGAAAAAAAATAGAATTAAAGAACATAGAAATAATCAAAATATAGGAAAACTTGAATTATTAGAAGAAAATAATAATGAAGAATAAAGTCAGCATAGCTTTATGCTGGCTTTATTCTTTTAAAATTTTAAGATAAATTTAAGAATGAGTTAAGATAAATTTAAATGTTCACATGATATAATAGTTTTATATGAAATGATTACAATTTATTCCAAGTGAATTAATAAACATAGGAGGTGCTCATTTTGAGAAAAAAGAAACTGCTAATCATTACAACATCCATTTTAGCAATACTTATTTTAGGAGGAGTATATATTAGTACAGGTGTAAAATCATCTAAGAAAGATAGAATAGTTACAACCGCAGAGGTACAAAAACAAGACATAAGTTCTAACATATTAGTTAAAGGAAAATTAGAAAGTAAATCAAAATCAGAAATATCTTCAGATCTTTCATATAGAGTAAATGAGATATTTGTAAAAGTAGGAGATAAAGTAAAAAAAGGAGATAAACTAGCAACATTTGATATGAAAGAGTTAAATCAGGATATTGAATCTGCAAAACTTGAACTTGAGATTCAAGAAGCACAGTATAAAGAGAAAAATAGTGAAGAGCATATATTGTCTCTTCAAAAAGATGTAGAAAATCAAACTATGGATTTTGAAACTGCTAAAAACAAATATGAAAGTTCAAAAGAACTTTATGAATTAGGAAGTATCAGTAAGGATGAACTTGATTCTGATTATAATACATATAAAAAAGCTCAAAACAATCTTGATAAAATAAAAGCAGATTTAAATAAAGCTATAAGAGAAAAAAATAATGATTCAGATGCAAAATCATTGGAGCTTAAAAGATTGAATTTAAAACAAAAAATAGATGATTTAAGTAAATCAACAATTATAAGTCCAATAGATGGAACTGTTACGGCTATTGATGCAAAAATAGGATCAATTCCTAAAGGAGCTGGAGGGTTATTTGTCATAGAGGATTTAACAAAGTTAAAGGCAACATTTGATATAAATGAATTTGATATAAACAAATTACATATAGGACAAGATGTTAATTTGACTACAGAATCTCTTAATGATAAAGTTTTTAAAGGTAAAATAACTAATATTTATCCTACAGCAAGAATAAAGGAAGGTTCTGCTTCAGGAAAACAAATAGTAATTCCAGTAGAAGTAGATTTAGTTGGAGATGTTAAGGGATTAAGACCAGGACTTGTAATTGAATCAAATATAGAAACCCAAAAACAAGAAGGGGCTTTAACAGTTCCTTATGAAGCTATATATGAAAAACCAGATAAGACTAATTGTGTATTCTTGGTAAAAAATGGAGTGTTAAAGGAAGTACCTATAGAAATTGGAATTCAAAGTGATTTAGTTGTTCAAGTAATTTCAAAAGATATAAAGCCTGGTGACAAAGTTGCGCTTAATCCTAACGAAACTTTTTCTGATGGCATGAAGATAAACATTATGGAATAGTTAGGAGGAAAATATATATGATAGAGGTTAAGAATCTTCAAAAAGTATATCAAAATGGAGATATAAAGGTGCCAGCTTTAAAAGATATTTCTCTTAAAATAGAAGAAGGAGAATTTGTAGCTATAATGGGTTCTTCTGGTTCTGGAAAATCTACTTTTATGAATATTTTAGGGTGTCTTGATAGATTAACTTCTGGAGAGTATCTTTTAGATGGAATACCTATTCAAGAAAGAAATGAAGAGGAACTTTCTCAAATAAGAAATTTAAAAATAGGATTTGTATTTCAATCCTTTAATCTTATACCAAGAACAACTGCTCTAAAAAATGTAGAGCTACCTCTTTTATACGCTAGAAAAACTCAAAGTGATAGAAGGGAAAAAGCCATGGAACTTTTAGAAAAAGTTGGACTAAAAGACAGGATATATCATATGCCTAATGAAATGTCTGGAGGGCAAAGACAAAGAGTTGCTATAGCTAGAGCGTTAGCTAATGAGCCTCCTTTAATACTTGCTGATGAACCAACGGGAAACCTTGATTCAAAATCTGGGGAAGAAGTAATGGAGATTTTTAAAAAGTTAAATGATGAAGGAGTAACAATAATAATTGTAACTCATGAACCAGATATTGCTCAGCACTGCAAAAGAATAGTAACATTTAAAGATGGTAATTTAATAAGTGATGAATTAGTTAAAAATCGATTATAGTTTTTTAGATTGGAGGATTTGAATTGTTTTTTATAGAAAACTTTAAGCTAGCTATTTCCAGTCTAAGAGCAAATAAAATGAGATCTTTTTTAACAATGCTTGGGATAATAATAGGAATTAGCTCTGTTATAACTATAATGACATTAGGAGAAATAGGAAAAGCTAGTATAGGAAAAGAATTTGAAGGTTTCGGTACTAGAAGGGTAGTTATTTATTTAATGTGGAATGATGATATAAGGCAGTCTGATTTTTTGAATGAGAGTGATATAAGAAAAATAAAAAAAGCTTTTTTTAAAGAAATAGAGTATTTATCTCCAGAAATTTGGGGAGGATCAGGAAAGGCTAAAAAGAATAAAAATTTTGGTAATGTATATATAAAAGGAGTTAATGAAGAATATAAAAACATAGGAAAAATAAATGTAATAAAAGGTAGATTTTTAAATGAATCAGATATTAAAGGAAGAAGAAATGTAGTAGTAATAAACAAGAAGCTTGCTCAAAAATTATTTAAAAGAACAGATATTGTAGGAGAAACTATAAAAATAGAAAACTCGGATTTAGGACAAAGTTATGTTGTAATTGGAGTATATGAAGATCCACCTTCAATTTTTGATAGATTTGATAAAAGTGATAAAACTGCAATATATTCACCTATAAGTATTATAGATTATGATAATTTATATGATTCAATGGAAGTACAAATATCAGAAGGATATGATGTTGAAGAAATTTGTAATAAAATTTCAAAATTCATATCTAGAATAAAAGGTAAGAAAAATATTTATAGAATAGAGTCAGCTAAAGGGCAACAGAATATGGTTGATGCTGTTTTAAGCAAAATATCTTTAGGAGTAGGAGCAATTGCTGCTATATCATTACTAGTTGGTGGAATAGGTGTTATGAATATAATGTTGGTTTCTGTTACTGAGAGAACGAGAGAAATAGGAATAAGAAAAGCTCTTGGCGCTAAAAGAAAAGACATATTACTTCAATTTTTAGTAGAATCTATGATAATATCTGCTGTAGGTGGCCTTATTGGAACTTCTTTAGGACTTGGAATATCAAATGCAGTAGCATTGTTTTTAAAAGTAAGTCCCAAAATTCCTATTGGAGTTATAATGATAGCAGTTTCTTTTTCAGCTGTTGTTGGAGTATTCTTTGGTATATATCCAGCTAATAAAGCTGCTAAACTTGATCCGATTGAAGCCCTTAGATATGAATAGAGGAGGCGAGGTTAACTTGAAAAAGATTCACAGAATTATATTATTTCTTATATTGTTAGTATTCACACTTTTTAGCTCTATAATGTCTTTTGAATCATTTGCTCAAGAGAAAGAACTTGAATTTCTTTCTTTAGAACAAGCTCAAAAGGAAGCTATTGAAAATTCAAGTGTATTAAAAGAAGATATGAGAAATTTGAAATCACTTGAAGATGATTATTCTCAAATTCGTAGGCAAGAAAAAAGAGTTAAAAACTATATGGATAAAGATGATTATGATGCATCCTTAGAAGATTATAAATACAAGTCAGGGGATAAAACTAAAGAAGTTGATATGAGAATTAAAAGCAGTAAAATAAAATTGAAAAAAGATGAGGAGCAAATAAAATTAGATGTGCTTTTAGCTTATCAAAATGTTTTATTAAAACAAAAGGAATTGGAAATTGAAAAAGAAAACATTGAATATCAGAAAAATCTTTTAGACATAAAAAAAGTTAAAAATAGACTTGGAAAAATATCGTTGAATGAGTTTGAAAAAGCTGAAAATGATTATAATAATCTTGTATTAAATTTAAATACTACTAAGCAGGAATTAGAAAATTCATATATAAAGTTAAATCTTCTAAGAGGAGTGTATTTAGAAGAAAGACCAATTCTTTCTGAGGATACAATTAATACTTTTTCTTTAGATATAGTTTTAAATCAAGAGGAAGCTTTTAAGAAAGCTCTTGAAAGTAGACATGATATATTATCATTAAAAGATAATATAGAATTTTCAAAAATGGACATTGAAAACATAAGCATAAAATATCCTTCTAATACATATAAATACAAGGAAAAAGAAAGAGCATTAAATGATGCAAAAGAAAAATATGAAGATAAGAAAAATGAAATAAAAAAAGAAATAGAAAGTGCATATTCAGAACTTCTTCTTTCTAAATTAAAAAATGATAATATTAAAGCTTCTTTAGATATGATGAAAAAAGATTTAGAAAAGAAAAATATTTTTTATAATTATGGAAGAATTAGCAAAATAGAATTAGAAAATTCAAAAATAGAAATTTTGAAAAAAGAGTTAGAATATATAAGTAATACTTTTGAATATGAGAGACTTTTAAAAAAATATATTCTTAGTTATACTTTTGGTGATTAAAGTAAAAAAGCTTAGAAATCGAATGACTTCTAAGCTTTCTTTATGTGAAACAAGAAAGCAACAATTATCTTGACCATGTACATGATCTTAAAAAAACTTATATAAAACTATTTTCTATATGAAGTTTTCGACTTATATAAAATAATTATTGCTTTCTTGTTATATTATTATATTAACCTTTTTTTTAAGATGTATTCTAAAATATTTAATATTTTTATTAAATATTTTTAATAATTTCTTGTGCAAATTCTTTTGTTCCTAGATTTCCACCAAGATCTTTAGTTAATTTGCTATTTTTTTTAAAAACTTTAGATATAGCATTTTCGATTTTTAAAGCTGCTTCATATTCATCTATATGTTTAAGCATCATTATACTTGATAGTATTGCTGAAATAGGATTAGCCAAATTTTTACCAGCTATATCGGGAGCAGTTCCGTGAACTGGTTCAAATACAGCAATTTCATCTCCTATATTTGCACCAGGAGCAAGTCCTAGGCCTCCTACAAGTCCAGCAGCCATATCGGATAATATATCTCCGTATAAATTTGGAGCAACTATAACATCATAATTTTGAGGAGTTTGAACTAATTTCATACTCATAGCATCTACTATTACATCTTCAGAAATGATATTATTATATTCATTTGCTATATTTTTGAAGCATCTTAGAAATAGACCATCTGAAAGTTTCATGATATTTGCCTTGTGTACTGCTGTAACCTTTTTTCTAGTATCTTTTTTAGCTAGTTCAAATGCAAATTTTACTATTTTATTAGATGCTTTTTTTGTTATTACTTTTATACTCTCAGCTGCATCGTCTCCTACCATGTGCTCAATACCCGCATATAATCCTTCTGTATTTTCTCTTACAATTATAAAATCAACATTTTTATGAAGACAATAAATTCCTTCGTATGATTTTATAGGTCTAACATTGGCATAAAGATTAAGTGTTTGTCTAAGTGCAACATTTACACTTCTAAAACCACCACCAACAGGTGTTGTTATAGGTCCCTTTAGAGCAACTTTGTTTTTCTTTATACTTTCTATAACATAATCAGGTAGGGGAGTTTTATACTTATCTAAAACAGATTCTCCTGCATTTACCTCTTCCCACTCAATATTAGCACCACTTGCATCAATTATTTTTTTAGCGACACTTATTACTTCAGGTCCAATTCCATCCCCATGAATTAGTGTTACTGTTTTAGCCATGTTTATTGTTCCTCCTTTTGATTGTTTTTTATAACGAATAGGAAATTATATTCCTATTTAAATTGTGGATAAATATAAATTCCGTTATGAGTTTTAAGCAACGGAATTCGTTAGAATTCGTTGGCGCCATGAAATTTTAAAAAAGTCTACATTGTAAAATCTTTAGAATAAAGACTTTTTTATTAAATTTAAAAGACCACCAGCTATAAGCATTTTCTTCTGTCTTTCGGATGCATCTAAAATAAGCTCGTATTCTTTATTTTTAGTTGTATTTTTTATAGTTAATATATTTTGATTTAATTTATCTAAAATATCATTTATTAAAAGTTCATCCATTAAGTCTATATCTTCGTAATCATCAGCATTTTTAAATCTTAAAGGAAGTATTCCGTTGTTTATTAAATTTTGCTTGTGTATTCTTGCAAAAGACTTAGCTATAACAGCTTTTATTCCAAGGTATAAAGGAACTAATGCTGCATGTTCACGACTTGATCCTTGACCGTAATTTACTCCACCTATTATTATTCCTCCACCAAGTTTTTTAGCTCTTTCAGGGAACTTTTCATCACAAGGAGTTAAACAGTAATTAGATAAATAAGGTATATTAGATCTAAATGGAAGAAGTTTTGCATGTGAAGGCATTATATGGTCTGTAGTTATATTGTCATCTACTTTTATTAATGCATGACCTTTTATTTTATTATTTAAAGGTTTTGTTTGAGGGAATGGTTTAATATTTGGACCTCTAACAATTTTAACTTCTTTACCTTTTTCGGAAGGTAACATAATTAAATTATCGTTAACTAAAAATTTATCTGGCATCTCAATATTAAATTCATCAATATAGTCTCTAGGATCACATATATATCCATTTATTGCAGATATAGCTGCAATTTCAGGACTAACAAGATAAACATCTGCTAATGCTGTACCACATCTTCCTTTAAAGTTTCTGTTAAAAGTTCTAAGGGATACTCCGTTTGTATTAGGGGCTTGCCCCATACCTATACAAGGGCCGCAAGCAGATTCTAATATTCTTGCTCCTGAAGCTACAAGTTTTGCTAATGCTCCATTTTCAGCTAGCATATTTAACACTTGCTTTGAACCAGGGGAGATAACTAATGATACATGCTCTGCTATAGTTTTTCCTTCTAAGATTTTAGAAACCTTCATCAAATCCATATACGATGAATTAGTACAGCTACCTATTGCAACTTGATTTACTTTTATATTTTTAACCTCTGTTACAGGTACAACATTATCAGGACTATTAGGACATGCAACTAAAGGTTCTAGATTATCAAGATATATTGTAATTTCTTCATCATAAGAAGCATTTTCATCTGCTTTTATTTCTATAAAGTCTTTTTCTCTTCCTTGTGCTTTTAAAAATTCATAAGTAAGTTCATCAGATGGAAATATTGATGTAGTTGCGCCAAGTTCAGCACCCATATTAGTAATTGTTGCTCTTTCTGGAACGGTAAGATTTTTAAGTCCATCACCACAGTATTCAAATATTTTATTTACTCCACCTTTAACTGTACATATTCTTAAAACTTCTAGGATTATATCTTTTGCTGATACTCCAAATTTCAACTTTCCTTTCAACTCAACTTTAACTATTTTAGGCATTGTAATGTAGTATTCTCCTCCTGCCATGGCAACTGCTACATCAAGCCCTCCAGCACCTATTGCAAGCATTCCTATTCCTCCTGCAGTAGGAGTGTGGCTGTCTGACCCTAGTAGAGTTTGACCTGGAACTGCAACTCTTTCTAGATGAACTTGATGGCATATACCATTACCAGGTTTTGAAAAATAAATTCCATATTTTTTAGCAATTGTTTGTATATATAAATGGTCATCAGCATTTTCGGGCCCAGATTGAAGCATATTATGATCTATATAAGCTACAGATTTTTTGGTTTTGACTTTATCTATGCCAATAGCTTCAAGTTGTAAATATGCCATGGTTCCAGTGGAATCTTGAGTTAGAGTTTGATCTATTTTTATACCTATTTCGTTTCCTCTTGAAAGATTTCCATTAACTAAATGATTTTTTATTATTTTTTCAGTGACAGTAAGATTCATTTAATATGTCCTCCTTTTTAAATTGCTTTTGATTCGTTTGTCTTCATAATATCCGGAAAATAAGTAAAAACAATCTTTTTAAGCTCATCATTAGAAATCACAGTAGTTCTTCCTCTTAAATATTGTTCATCAATCCATTTTTTTATAGGATTTATTCTAGAATCATTTTTAGATATTTTGTTAACTTCTTCTAATTCAAAATAGGTGTTTATCCAAGCTGCAATACCTGCAAGACCAGAATATTGATTTACAGCTACTACTATAGGTCTATTTAATATTTTATCTGTATCAAATGCATTGTATATTTCAACATCTTTTAATATTCCATCAGCATGTATTCCTGCTTTTGTTACATTGAATTCACTTCCTACAAAAGGAGTTTGAGGGTGGATTTTATAATTTGTTTCTTTTTGAAAATATTTAGCTATTTCAGGTAATACTCTTAAATCAACATTTCTTAAATTTCCTTTTATTTGAGCATATTCAATAAGCATAGCCTCTAGTGGACAATTTCCGGTTCTTTCACCAATACCAAATAAGGTAGTATTAATAGAAGAAGCTCCATACACCCATGCTGATACTGAATTTGTAACAACTGAGTAAAAATCATTATGACCATGCCACTCAATCCATTCTGAAGGAACACCGCATTCATTTTTAAGACCATACATTATTGCGGGGATACTTCTTGGAAGTTCTACTCCTGAATATGAAATTCCAAGACCTAATGTATCACATGCCCTGATCTTTACTTTCATATTATGTTTTGATGAAAGTTCCATAAGTTTATTTACAAGTGGAACTACAAAACCATAAAAATCAGCTCTTGTTATATCTTCTAGATGACATCTAGGTATTATATCATTTTCAAGTGCCTTTTCAGCTATATCTAAATACATTTGTATAGCTTTAGCTCTTGTCACTTTTAATTTTTTAAATATATGATAGTCTGAACAAGACATAAGCATTCCTGTTTCTTTTATTCCCATTTCTTTTACTAAATTTAAATCTTCTTTTTTAGCTCTTATCCAAGAAGTTATTTGAGGAAATTTATATCCTTTTTCCATACATTTAGATACAGCCATTTGATCTTTTTTAGAGTATAAGAAAAACTCTGTTTGTCTAATAATTCCAGATTTGTTATCCAACTTATGAAGATAGTCATATAAAGTAGTAATCTGCTCTACTGTAAAAGAAGATAAAGATTGTTGACCATCTCTAAAAGTAGTATCAGTTATCCATATATCCTCAGGAATATTCATTGGATAATTTATGTTATTAAAAGTTACTTTTGGAATTTCTGAGTAAGGAAATATCTCTTTAAAATAATTAGGTTTTGTACAATCCATTAAATTATATAAATTTGATTTTTTTGATAAATTTTTATTCATAATAAAACCTCCTATAACAATACGAAAATTGAAAGGTTATTTAAATTATTTTTCATTTGATAAATTATTCAATGAACAAAAAACAACATATTTATAAAATTGAAAAATATGAATTAAATACAAAAAAATAGTCCTAAAATAAACACATACGTATGTTTTGTGTAATCATTAAACTTTAAAAGTATTTTAACATAGCAAATTAAAAAAAACAATCTAAAATGAAATTTTTATATACAAAACTTGCAATACATAAAACAACACCCTTTCTAATATTCAAAAAAATACTCAAAAATCTTAAAAAATACTCAAAATAAATCGAATGATGCAATGTAAAATCAAAATTTTTCATATTTCATTATTTATTATATTCAAGCTATATAAAATGTTAAATAATTGCAATATTATTTAGGTTAAATGAAATAATAAATTTAAAATATTATCTAGGAGGAATATTTATGGGAAATAATAGCGATATTTTTCAAGAATTTGAAAAACATTTAATGGAAGATGAAAAGCCTTCGCAATATTTTGAAGAAATTGCTGAAAAAGGTATATTTAACAAAGAATATCCATTAACGTTGTTAGGTGATTTAATAAATACACCTCAATCACCTAAACATCATCCTGAAGGTAGTGTATGGAAGCATACAATGCTTGTAATAGATAATGCAGCTCAAAAAAAGCATTTAAGTGAAAATCCTAAAGTATTTATGTGGGCAGCACTTCTTCATGATTTAGGAAAAGCTCCTACAACTAAAATTAGAAAAGAAAGAATAACTTCATATAATCATGATAAAATAGGAGCAAAGTTAGCTGTAGATTTTTTAAAAGAATTCACAGATGATGAAGAATTTATTAATAAAGTATCAGTCCTTGTAAGATGGCATATGCAGATATTATTCGTTGTCAAAAATCTACCATTTGCAGAAATAGATAATATGGCGTCTCAAACTTCTGTAGATGAAATAGCATTACTCTCTACATGCGATAGATTTGGAAGAGGAGGAATGACTGAAGAGAAATTTAAAGAAGAAGAAAAAAATATTCAGCATTTCATAAAAAAATGTAAACAGCATTTAGAACAAAAGAAAAATAATAAAATAAATTAGCATAAGCCAATTATGATATTGACAAAACATGTTAACTGATGTAGTATTTTACTTGAGATTAACTATAGATGTATAAATATTAACAGATTAACCATGAAGGTTAATTTAATCGTTGAAGCGATTAAATTACTTTTGTGGTTTTTTTGTTTTTAAATATTAATAATAGGGGTGAATAATATGAATCAAAAACAATGGAAAAAATGCATTGAATTTCATGGACATGAATGTCCTGGTCTTGCAATAGGATTTAAAGCTTGTGAAGCTGTAATGGAAAAAATGAATATTAAATTTTCAACTGATGAAGAAATAGTGTGTGTTACAGAAAATGATGCATGTGGAGTTGATGCTATTCAAATATTAACAGGATGTACTTTTGGAAAAGGTAATCTTATATATAAAAATACAGGAAAACATGCATATACTTTTTTCAACAGACAAACTGGCGAAAAAATTAGATTAATATTAAAATCTTTTAAAGATGAAATGAGTAGAGAAGAAAGACAAAATTATATATTAAATTCTAATGCAGTTGATTTATTTGAATTTAAAACTCCTAAATTTGATTTGCCAGATAAAGCGAGAATATTTAACGGTATAATATGTGAAATTTGTAACGAAACTGCATCAGAGCATAAAATTCGATTAATGAATGGAAAAAAAGTATGTATTGACTGTTTTGATGATTATTCAAGGATATGGTAGGAATTGGACATGTTGGAAAGTTAATTAAAAAGGGGGGAATAAATCATTTATGATAAACGTTTTAAAAAAGTTTTCTATAATTACATTTTTGGTACTAATAATTTGTTTATTAACAGTAGGTTGTGATACTAAATCTATAGATACAAACTCATCAAATGAAGATGCTAATAAAAATTTAGTTATTAGACTTGCAGGTGGAGATTGGGGATATCCAAATCCTTATAAACATTACCCAAGAGGTCCTGGCGGGTTTAAAATGGAACTTATATTTGACAGTCTTTTAGAAAAAGATGAGAAAGGTATTATACCATGGCTCGCAAAAGACTGGAAAATTGAAAATAACGGAAAAGAATATATATTTACTTTAAGAGATAATGTAAAATGGCATGATGGAAAAAAATTTAACGCAGAAGATGTTAAATTTACATTTGATTACTATAAAAATCATTCTCCTGTTTGGAATAGTCTTTTAATAGATGGAAAATACATAATAGAAAATGTTGAAATTTTAAATGAAAATGAAGTAAAAATTTATGTTAATAGTTCTAATGCTACATATTTAGATAGAATAGGAAAAATGAGAATTATTCCTAAGCATATATGGGAAAAAGTTGATGATCCTCAAAAATTTAATTCTAACAAATCTATTATAGGATGTGGACCATATAAATTCATATCATATAATAGTGAACAAGGAACATATAAATTAGAAGCTTTTAAAGATTATTGGGGACCTAAACAAAAGGTAAGTGCTATTGAGTGGATTCCTGTAAGTGATCCTGTACTTGCTTTTGAAAAAGGTGAAATAGATTTAATTTCAGTGTCTCCTGATATAATTTCAAGATATGAAAATAATGATGAATTTAAAATAAGTAAAAATAAACCTTTTTGGGGATATAGACTTATTTTTAATATGAATAAAAGACCTGAACTTAAAGATGTAAATCTCAGAAAAGCTTTTGCTTATGGAATAGATAGAGAAGAAATTCTTCAAAAAGTAGGAAGAGGTTCAGGAATAGTTGCAAGTATGGGCTATATACCTAAAGGACATAGATGGTATAATGATAAAGTTGAAAAATACAGTTTAGATAGTAGCAAAGCTAAAAATTTTATTAAAGGTAAAAAATATACATTTGAACTCCTTATAGGAAATTCGAATAAAGAAGTTAAAATGGCAGAATTAATGAAATTAACTCTTCAAAAAGTAGGGATTAATATTAACATTAAAAGTGTTGATATGAAAACTAGAGATAGTCTAGTTAAAAATTATGATTTTGAACTTGCTATAATTGGCCATGGAGGATGGGGAAGAGACCCCGATTCATTAAGAGAATTTTATGCTTCAAATACTAAAGGAAATAAAAGTCCTGCATCAGGATGTATACCAGGATATTACAATGAAGAAATAAATAAATTAGCTAAAAAACAAATGTATGAATTAAATCCTCAAAAAAGAAAGGAAATAATATTCAAACTTCAAGAACTTATTTCAAAAGAAGTGCCTCAAATTCCTGTATATAATACAATAGAAAATTTTCTATATAGACCTTCAAAATACAACGGTTGGATGTATAGATACGATCATCACTATGCAGAACATTGTAAATTATCTTATTTAGAAAGAAAGTAGGAATACTATGAAAAAAAAGATACTTCAAAAATTTTCACAATATTGTATTGCTTTTATATTTATAAGCACACTAAATTTTTTTATTCCCAGGTTGATGCCTGGGGATCCTTTTACATTTCTTTCAAGTGAGAGTAATAGTGATTTAGTTACCTTTTCAGATGAACAAATTCAAAAATATAAAGCTTATTATGGACTTGACAAGCCTATAAGCGTTCAATATATAAACTATTTAAAAAATATATTTAAAGGTTATTTAGGATACAGTATAATTTTAAACCAAGAAGTTTTAAGTATAATAATGAATAGAATTTTATGGACAATATCTCTAGTATTAATTTCTACTATAATAAGTGCTATTTTAGGAATGTTTTGGGGATGCATTTCAGCTTATTATAGAAATAAAATAATTGATAAAATTTTTTATTTTTTATTTGTTATTTTTTCTGAAATTCCATCATTTTTAATAGGGGTATTGTTTTTATTTTACTTTTCAGCTTATTTGAAAATATTTCCTTTATCTGGAGGAATAAGTGCTTTTGCAAATTACAATTCTATTTATGAATATATATTTGACTTAGGATATCATGCAATACTCCCAATAATAACTTTAAGTTTTACAAATATAGGAGGATTTTATCTTCTTTCAAGAAACAGTATGATATCTGTTTTAGAAAAAGATTATATGATTACAGCAAAAGCTAAAGGACTTAATAAAAAAAGAATTATATTTTCACATGCTCTAAAAAATGCAATACTTCCTGTAATTACAAAAATATTTTTAAATTTTGGATATGTAATTGGAGGGTCTATTTTAATAGAAAATGTATTTAATTATCCCGGAATTGGTATGCTTATGAAAAATGCTGTATTTTACAGAGATTATCCATTAATACAAGGTATATTTTTGTTACTTGCTATAATGGTACTTACAATGAATTTATTTGCAGATTTAATATACAAAAAATTAGATCCGAGGTTGAAGTAATATGAAAAAAATATTGAATTTTATAAAAGGATTCTCAATAATTGGAAAAATTTCCATTTTGATTTTTATAGTCATTATTTTTATAGCTATATTTTCTCCTTATTTATTAAAAACTTCACATATTTTACCTTCAGGTAATTCTTTAGAACCTCCATCTAAAAACCACATATTGGGAACTGATGATATAGGAATTGATTTGTATTCTCAATTATGTTACGGAGTAAGAATGAGTATAATTATAGGATTGGGTACAGCTTTTTTATCGATATTAATAGGAAGCATTATTGGTATTTTATCAGGATATTTAGGAGGATGGATAGATAATTTTTTAATGAGATTTACAGATATGATGATAACTTTGCCAGATCTTCCTACTATGATTGTTCTTGGAGCTTTTTTTGGTCCTAGTATAAAAAATATAATTCTTGTTTTAAGTGTTTTTTCATGGACTTCACTTGCTAGAATAATACGCTCTAAAATTTTATCCATAAAAGAAGAAAATTATATAAAAGTAGTAAGAGGGTATGGAGGTGGATTTTTTTATATTACTATAAATCATTTCCTACCTCAAATCTATCCTATAATTATGGTAAGTTTTATTAGACTTGTCAGTAAAGCTATAATTGCCGAAGCATCTCTTTCTTTTTTAGGATTAGGAGATCCTACTTCAAAAAGTTGGGGACTTATTCTTCATTATGCTTTAAATTTTACAGGAATATATTTTACCCCTTATTGGAAGTGGTGGGTACTTTCTCCTCTTAT
Organism: Tepidibacter formicigenes DSM 15518; assembly: GCF_900142235.1. Lineage (GTDB taxonomy): Bacteria > Bacillota > Clostridia > Peptostreptococcales > Peptostreptococcaceae > Tepidibacter > Tepidibacter formicigenes. Next base: position 20,893 of record NZ_FRAE01000013.1, read on the forward strand.
AGCTATTCTCATCATAGTTATTTCTATAGCTTTTATCGGCAGAGAATTTGAAAATAAATTTAATTATAAATTATAAAAAAGAGGTATGAATATGAAAAATACATTGCTTGAAATTAAAAATCTTAAAATTACATATAATTCAAAAGATAATACAGTGGAAGCTGTAAAAGGAATTTCTTTTAATATTAATAAAGGGGAAACATTAGGTATTATAGGAGAATCTGGAAGTGGTAAAAGTTCAATAGCCATGGCTATAACATCTTTACTCGACAATAAGGCAAAAATAAGTGGAGAAATAATTTACAATGGTATAGATATTACAAAACTTTCAGAAAAAGAAAAAAACAAATATAGATGGAATAAAATTGCTATTGTATTCCAAAACAGATTAGAAGTTTTAAATCCAGTACTTACTATTAAAGAACAAATTGAAGAAACATTAAAAGAACATACTAATTTTTCTAAAGAAAAAATAAAAAATAAAATACAATCACTTTTAAATATGGTTGGGCTCGATGAAATATGGATTAACAGGTATCCTCATGAGCTTTCAGGAGGTATGAGGCAAAAAGTTTTAATAGCCATGGCTATCGCTTGTGACCCAGAGCTTTTAATATTAGATGAACCAACTTGTGCACTTGATCCAATATCTAGAAATCAAATTATAAATTTATTAAAAAACATACAAAGTAAAAATAAATTTTCTATGATAATAATATCTCATGAAATCTCTACAATAATTAAAATTACTTTAAATATAGAAGTTCTCTATAAAGGATACATATTAGAGGAAGGATTAACAAAAGAAGTTATTAAAAATCCTATGCATCCATATACAAGAGGACTTATAAATTCATCTCCTGAAGTAAATCCATATCATGATTTATGGGGAATACCATCAAATATAAAAAATAAAAAAAATAACGGTTGTGTTTTTTATGAAAGATGTAATCAATCTATAGATAAATGTTTTAATAATATTCCGATTTTAGAATACGTATCATTAGAAAGAAAAGTAGCATGTAATCGAGGAGGGATAGTTACTGTACTTGAAGCTAAAAATATAAACAAAACTTATAAACTAAAAAATAAATTAATAAAAGCATGTAAAAATTGCAATATTGATCTTAAATCTGGAGAAATAATTGCATTAATAGGACAATCTGGTTCAGGCAAAACTACTCTTGCAAATATTATTTCAGGTTATTTAAAACAAGACAGCGGAATTGTATTATTTGAAGGAAACAAAATAAACAAATATGAAACAATAAGACAGAAAAAGGGCATTCAAATGGTATTTCAAGACCCTTTTTCTTCTATAAATGAAAATTTTACTGTTGAAAATGCAATAAAAGAACCTCTAGATATACTGAAAATAGAAAAAGAAGAAAAAAGAAAAGACAGCGTAATAAAAGCACTAAAAAATGTTCAACTTCCTACTGATAATGAATTCATAAATAAAAAAATATATACTCTAAGTGGAGGACAAAGGCAGAGAATTGCCATTGCTAGAAGTTTAATAATGGAACCAAAAGTTTTAATTGCTGATGAAATAAGTTCTATGCTAGATCCTTCAACAAAAGCTAATATACTGAGATTATTAAAAGAACTTCAAAATAAAAATGGATTTTCAATGATATATATAACTCATGATTTAACTATTGCTAGAAAAATAGCAAATAGAATTTTTATAATGAATGATGGAGAAATTATAGAAAATGGAATAAGTACAGACATATTTAACAACCCTAAATGTAATTTTACTAAAACCTTATTAAAAGAAGGATTGTTTGAAACTATCTAATATAATATTTAAAAATAACAATTATAAACACAATTATTATTATAGTTAAAAATGAATACATAAACATTTCAAAAAAACCGAGTCTTGACATACTAAAATGACTGCTATTTCTGTAATTTGTATGTACATAAGGAATATTTATTTTAACAGTTTTATCTGCATTTTTAATATCACCATGATTATCTTGTGGGTATATAGTATTTGTATTGTTATTTTTTTTAGAATTAGAAAAGCTTCCTGTTTTCATTTTACCATTTGTTGATTTACTATTATTAGAATTAGAAAAATTACCTGATTTTAACCCGCTACTTGTCGATTTACTTGTCTTATTCCAAGAACTAGAACTAGTAGTTTTTTTAACACCTGAAAAACTACTAGTTTTTGGTTTGGAAAAACTATTGGATTTTGCATATACTATACCTATATTACTTTGATTATTATTAAAATACACAATACTACCAATTATTACATTTGAAAATAAAAATGCCAATATAAAAAAAATCATTAAAAAACATTTTTTAAAATTTTTGCTCATTAAATTTCAACCCCTGAATTTTTATTCTAAATTACAAGAACTAAATATTTGTGCAATATAATCAAACTCTTCAACATCTATAATTTCTCCGTAACTATCTTCTATAATTCCTGGATAATAATATAAAATATATTTTTCATTAAAATCATTAATATTTCTAATTACTATATACCTTTTGTCTTTGCTTATATCTTGTATAGTAGCTAATACTTCGTATTTATCTTTTTCCCCTGTGTTATTATTAATTAAATCTAATATAAAGTTATGATGAGCAGTTACATTTATTTTTTCATGATCACAATATACTATTTTAGAATCAAATCTACATCCTAAACACGTGTCAAAATTACATTCTTTCACACAATTTAAGCATGAGCATTTTAAGCAGTTGTTTAACTGCTTAAAATCTCTATCATGCTCAATTTTATATTTGATTAAATCATTTTTATATTTATCTTTATTATTAAATAATTTGAATATGCTCTTTTTGTTTAATTTATCATTTGTATTTTTTATCAAATCTAAATAATCTTTAATAACACTAAGTTTTGATACGTATTTTCTCTTAGAAATATTTTCTTTTGATATAAAATCTGATATATTATCTATTGCATAATTTATGTCTATGTATATTTTTTCGTATTTATCTTGCTCTTCTTTTAAAAAATTTTCTATATTATCCATTTTAATCACCTATTATGATTGATTTTTATATTTTTGAAGTTCTGCATCTAAATCTATTTCACTTTCTAATTTTTCAAATTCCTTATCCAGTGACATTGAATTATCTTTTAGCTCAGCAATACCTTCAGCTAAAGCTTCTTTACTTTGAATTTTTCTTTCTATATCATCTATATTTATACTATTATGACCTGCATCTATATTTGATAGTATTTCATTTACTTTCTTAGAAGCTTCAGCACTATTAAGTCTGGCAGCTACTTCATCTCTATACTGTCTAGTTTTTATTATTTCTTCTTCTAAACTTATTAATTTTTTCTTTAATTCATCAGCTTTAGCTCTAGATTCTTCATAAGATTTTTTTAAACTTTCATATTTTTTCTCTAAATCTAATTTTCTTTGTAAAGCTTTTTTAGCTAATTCTTCATTGTTTTTACTTAAAGCTAGTTTAATTTTTTCATCATAATCTCGAACTTCTTTTTGTACCTGTTCTAATTGTTTTTTTATAGTATGACAATTTCCTATAACCTCAGCAGAAGAAAGTTTTGCTTTGTTTAAACTTTCTTCCATTTCTCTAATTTTTAAATCTAAAAGTTCAATCGGATTTTCTATATTGTCAAGTGCTGAATTAGCTTTTCCTCTTATTATATTACTTATCCTTTTAAAAATTCCCATTTTTATCCCTCCAACTTATTAATTTTATTCAAATACGACAGCAGTTCCAGAAACTGTAACCATCATAATGCTTCCACTTTGACCTAAAACTTCGTAATCAACATCAATTCCTATTATAGCATCTGCTCCTAAATTTCTAGCTTTTATTTTCATTTCTTCTATAGCTTCTTCTCTAGCTTTTATAAGTTCATTTTCGTAAGATTGAGATCTTCCACCAAATATATCTCTAATTCCTGCCATAAAATCTTTAACTATATTTACTCCTGTTATAATTTCACCAAATACTACTCCTTTATATTCCTTAATTTTTTTTCCTTCGATATTGTTAGTTGTAGTAATTATCATTTAATACACTCCTTTTATTTTGAAATTTAATTATTACAAAATGTGATTTTTAAAATTTTGATAAGTAGTTTTGAAAACTACTTATCCGTATGTTTATATAATAATATATAGTTGAAATTATGCAAAGTTCTATTTTTTAATATTATCGACCAATTTTTATAATTATAAAAGATTATCTTATTAATACTTTGATTTTCTTAAATTTTCTAAAAATATTATGTTATAAGTTATGTATATATTGATATATGGTTTTAAATACTATATTATATAAGTGAGGTGATATTTATGATAAATGAAAATGAGTTAATTAAATTGATAAAAGGTTTGTGTTTAGACGATAAAGTTCTTTTATCGGATATTCCTGATTTAAAATTATATATGGATCAAGTAACTAATTTTATAGATGAAAAACTAGGAAATTTAAAAAGACATGAGGATGATAAAATTCTAACTAAAACAATGATTAACAATTATACAAAACAAGGTCTTTTAATGCCTCCCAAAAATAAAAAATATACTAAACAACATATTATATTAATGATTTTGGTGTATTATTTAAAACAAATATTAACATTAGACGATATTAAAGAATTATTTAATCCGATTTTAAAAGATATGACAGATACAGAAGATGATGTCATATCTTTAAATGACATTTACTCTATTTTTTTAGAACTTAAAGACAATGAAATTGATGATTTTGAAGATTCTATTTCTAGAAATATACATTCCATAAAAGAAAAAGTTGATAATTTAGACAGTGAAAGTCAAAATTTAGCCCAGTTATTTTTAATAGTTATAATGTTGGTCGCTCAGGCTAATGCTCAAAAAAGATTAGCAGAAAAAATTATTGATACTTATTTTAAAAATACAGATTATGGTAAATAGATTATTTAGAAGTATTTGATATATAGACATATTTGCTATATTTTGATAAAGATTAACGTGAAAATGAAAAAATTTAGCATTTCGTAACATTTATTACGGAATGCTTTTTTATTTTATTATATACTTATATTAAAGAACTTGATATATATATTATTTTTAATATAGAAAAATGTAAGGAGGAATAACTATGATTTCAACTGTATTATTGATTTTAAGCACCATTATTGCACTTGGAATTTCCTTAAAAAAAGATAAGAATAAAACAATTCAATCTATTGGAAAAGCGAGAGGAATGATGGGAGGGATGATTTCTGATATTATAGGTATTTTATTACTCATTGGACTAATTTTGGCGCTTATTCCACCAGATAAAATTCGTTTGGTTTTAGGTGGAGAAAATCTAATTTTAACTACTGTCGGAGCTGCTACTATAGGAACAATTACTCTTATTCCAGCATTTGTTGCATTTCCTCTTATAGGTTCACTCAAAGATAGTGGAGCTAATATTCTAGTGCTAACAGCTTTTCTGACAACATTGACAATGGTTGGATTTATTACATTTCCTATTGAGAAAGATATATTTGGAAAAAAATTTGCCACATGGAGAAATATTATTAGCTTTATAACAGCAATTTTGATTGCATTAGGAATGGGGGTTATTCTATGAATAGCATAAAAAAATTCATTAAAAATAATAAAATACTAGTACTTAGCCTTTTAGGATATATTATTTTATTTACCTACAATAAATCATTAGGTATTAAAGCAGTCAAAGATAGTACTTATTATTTCATAGAAATGATTGAAATACTGCCAGCAGTATTTGTGCTTACTTCTTTGATTCAAACTTGGATTCCTACAGAATTGATTATAAAAAATTTTGGAAATGGATCAGGGCTTAAAGGAACTATAATATCATTTACTATTGGATCTTTATCGGCAGGACCTATTTATGCTGCATTTCCAGTTTGTAGAATGCTTTTAAATAAGGGGGCAAGTATTAAAAATATTATTATTATCTTAAGCTCATGGGCTGTTATTAAAGTTCCAATGTTGATAAATGAAATAAAGTTCATGGGAACTAAGTATATGATTGTGCGATGGATTTTTACTATTGCAGCTATTATTGGAATGGCTTATTTAATGGATAAATTACTAAAAAAAGAAGATGTAATTGCTGTAGAATTAAAAGAAACATCTGATATTCCTAGTATAAGTCCTATATGTGTTGGATGTGGTGTTTGTACAAAAATCTGTCCAGCGGTTTTTCAAATTAAAGATAGAAAAGCAATAGTAAATCAAGAATGTAACTTTAATGAGTGGAAAAAAGAAATAGAAGAAGCTAAAAATACTTGCCCAGTAAATGCTATTATATAATACCTGAAGGTAAGTACTCTTGAGACTGCATACTCCTTTCTAGACTATCAATATATAATGTTCATGTAAAAGTTTATATTTAATCATTTGTTAAATATACAAAGAGAGTCGAAAAATGTTGAATTAGCCTGTTGTTCTAAAGTATAATATGAGTATATTATAAGGTAAGATATAAACTGTAAAATTCTTAGAACCATTCTTTTTACCTATCTATGATAATTAATGTTATTTTAAAATAAGAATATTTACGGAATCAATTATTGGAGGTTTTATATGATAAAGATTATAGCTGACTCAACATGTGACTTATCTCGGGAGTTTATTGAACAATATGATATAAGTTTAGCTCCTTTAACTATCAATATTAAAGGTAATGTATATAGAGATAGAATAGATATTAAACCTGATGATTTCTATAATATAGTTAAAGATTTAGATAAAGAACCAACTACTGCAATGCCAAGTCCAACTGAATATTTAAATATAATAAATCAATCTATTAAAGAAGGATATAAACAGATATTATGTATTTGTATGTCAAGTGGAACAAGCGGTGTTTATCAATCTGCTATTATAGCTAAAGAGTATTTCTATGAAGAAAATTCCAGATCAACTATTAAAATTCATGTTGTAGATTCAAAATGTATGAGTCATGGTAGTGGGTGGCTCGTTTTGAAAAGTGCTCGATTAAGAGAAAAAGGAGCTACTTTTGAAGAGTTAATAGAGTTTAATGAGAGATATAAAACAAATGTAAAGCATTTTCTTTCTGTAGATGATTTAGATCATCTAATTAAAAGCGGCAGACTTACAAACGCTAGTGGGTTTATAGGAAAAATTTTAAAACTTAAGCCTATAATGACTATGAAAAAAGGAAAAGGATCAATTGTTGCTAAAGAGAGAGGACGAAAAAAAGTACTTAAATATTATATTCGTGAATTTATAAATAGAAACAGATGGGATATTACAGATTTTGTAATAATTGGTTATACTTCAGATAAAGAAATTGCAGAAAATTTAAAGAATAAAATTATTGAAGAAACAGATTTTAAAGGTAACATATTTATTATGCAAATGGGTGTTGCAGTTGGAGCTCATGTTGGGTTAGGTGCTATTTCAATGTTTTTTATTGAAAAATAGTTATAAAAAGCCACATGAAATATAAATTCTAGTCAAGTATTAAATCTAATTAAAATTGTAGAGTGTATAATGCCTTAGTATTAATCTTATTTATTGAATTTAAAGTAAGATTAGTTACTAAGGCATTATATTTTTGGATATATTATTTTTTATAAAACAACTAATTTGAAAACATCTTGTCAATACTGATTAAAATTTAATAGAATGAAGATATAACCTTTGATATTTGTATTTATTTTTTATTATATATAGTAAGGAGGAATTAAGATGAAAAAAGGTAATAGGTATGTTGTATTTATTGGGATTTTAATGTTAATTATTATAACTTCAATGAATGGATGGAAATTAGTAAGTAAAAAAGTTTTAAGTTCAAAAAAAAATAAAAAATTGATTATTGCAAGAGCTAACGATTCGATTAGCCTTGACCCAGCAATAACAACAGAGATAGAGTCTTTTAAAGTAACCGTAAATTTATATGATAATTTAGTAAAATATGAAAAAAAGGGAGGTAAGATTATTCCTTCTCTTGCAGAAAGTTGGAAAACTAGCGAGGATGGTCTCACATGGGTATTCAAACTAAGAAAAAATGTTAAATTTCACGATGGTACAGATTTTGATGCTCATGCTGTGCAGTTTAATTTTGAAAGATGGATGAATTCGGATAATCCTTACCATACAGGTTATTTTAGTTATTGGAGTTATAATTTCGGAGGATTTCCAGGAATAGTAAAAAGTGTAACAGCAGTTTCTAAATACTCATTAGAGATTGTACTCAATGAGCCTTATGCACCTTTTTTAAGTACACTTACTATGCCTGTATTTGGTATTGCAAGTCCAGATGCAATAATGAAGTATAATGAGAATTTTAGGCAGCATCCTATAGGAACAGGACCTTTTGAATTTAAGTCATGGAGAGCAGGTAAAGAAATTGTTTTGACAAAAAACAATAATTATTGGGGAAATGATCCGAAGATAGACGAAGTAGTTTTTCGTGTAATAGAGTCCAATGAAGAACGTTTGAAATTACTTGAAGAAGGAAAAATACACATTGCAGATAATTTAACAGCGAAAGATGTAGAGCGGATAGAAAAAAATCAAAATATAGATGTATATTTAAGACCTTTCTTCAATATTGGATACTTAGCAATGAATAACCAAAAGGAACCTTTTGATAATAAAGAAGTTCGAATGGCTATTGGGCATTTAATTGATAAAGATCGTATGGTTAAAGAAGTTTTTAATGATTTAGCAAGACCTGCTAATTCTTTTGTTCCTCCAATGCTTTGGGGATATCATGAAAATATTAAATCTTTAGAATATAACCCTAAAAAAGCAAAAAAATTACTTATACACGCAGGATACTCTAAAGGGTTTAATACTACCCTTTGGGTGATGGATACTCCTAGAGCGTACTTTCCTAATCCAATGCTTCTTGCTGAATTTATAAAAGAGAGTCTTGCAAAAGCAGATATTAGAGTAGAAATAATCAAATATTCATGGGATGAATACATTGAAAAAATTAAAGAAGGAGAGCATACTTTAATACTAACAGGTTGGACTGGAGACCATATTGATCCGGATAATTTCCTTTATACTTTTTTTGCTTCAGATAATCGAAGAACAGAACTTACAAGTAATTATTCTTTTTACAATAATAAAGAGGTGGATATATTACTAAAACAAGCTCGTCAAGCTACAGACAAGGAATTCCGAAAGAATCTTTATCGTAAATTACAGGAAATTGTTAATGAAAATACCCCTGCAATACCACTTGTACATACTATGCCAATTATTGGAGTTTCAAATAAAGTTAAAGGTTATGTACCTCATCTTACAGGAAAAGAAACTTTAGAAGATGTTGATTTAATATCTAAGAGATAGTTTGGAGGTTAATTGTGAAAACAAATATATTAAGATTTATAGTATTTATTTCAATTTTGCTTGTTGTAGCTTCATTTTTTAACAGCTGTAAAATTCAATTAAGAGATGATAGAAATGTTCTACCTTCTCTGCCAAGACCTATAGCAAAAGGTAAGGTTTTAATTACTTCTGCTGGGCAAAGTACAGATACTTATATTGTGAAGGATATTGCCAATAAACTGATGATTCATAATTTTTTTATGCCTCAAGCGAGAGAAGTGGATCTTGAAGGTATTAATACAGTTGTATTTGTAGTAGGATATAGTCCAATTGGTGAAAATTTACACGATTTAGGTTATAATCAAGAAGTAAAACGTATTAAGAATCTAATTAAAATTCTTAGAAAGAAGAAAATTACAATTATAACTGTTTTTATTGGTAATAGAAAAGAAGCAAACAAAAAAACAGATAAACTATTGAATTTAACGTGTAAATATGCAAATTATGTAATTAGCACAAAAAATAATAATAATAATCAGTATTTGCTAAACCTAGCTAAGCTTTATAATTTTAAACTTACGCTGGTTGAAGATGTAACAGGTTTATCGGAACCCTTCGCCTCAGCGTTTAGATAAGAAAGGGTGAGATTATGAAAATGAAATTATCATTTAAAGACAATAAGGTTTATGTTAGTACATTGATTTTGATTTTTTTAGGTTTTTTATTCTCATTTTTTACTCAAACCCTTTGGTTTAATGTTATTGTGAAAATTAGAGAAGCTATATATACTGGAGATAGTGGACATCTTATTCTAGCTTCGGCTTATAGTAGTATTCTCTTTTCAATTCAAAATACACTTTTTTTTCTAGGAACAATTAGTTTTTTTTCTATATTAAAAAAGAAATATCAGCTTCCATCTATTAGAATAGATGTTTTGATTTTGCTTATGTTTTTTATACTTAATCGAATTGCAGCTTTTTTATTTATTATACCTTGGGAGCCTGTAACAACATTTATGGGCTTTCTTGCAACGTTCATATTATTGAAAGAACGAAATTGTTCATTTTTTCCTTTTATTCAAATTACCATTGTATCAATTCAAGTATTTTTTGCATTTCAGTGGCTTAATGTTATGCCTATTTTTTCATTTTATCAAATTGGGCAAAGTGATATACCAATAAGTATAAAAGTTGCAGGAACATATCTTAAAGCAGAATCTGTTTTAAATTTTATGGGTTTTTCTTTCTTTTTACCTTTTACATTTTCAGCATCTATTACGGCTTCGTTATTTATGAGTTATGCGCAAAATATATTAATCCTTGAGGAAAATTATAAAAAGGAAAGAGATATTCAAATTATTAAATCTAAAGCCATGGAAAATCGAATTTATCAAGAAATTAATGCGCTAGCTCATGACTTAAAAACGCCTCTAGTGACAATTAGGGGATTAAATTCTTTAATTGCATTATATCCAACTACGGACAAGTTAATGGATTATAGTGATAGAATCGAAAGTGCTATTAGTAAAATGAGTGAAATGATTTCTAGTTTTTTATATGGTACCTCTCGTCAAAGGTTAAAAGTAGAGGAACTGATTCAATACATTCAAGCTCAGATTCCTATTGAAGATGAAACTTTGAAAGTTGATATTGATTTAGGTAATGATTTGCCAGAATTGTATGTCAATAAGGTTAGGGTGGTTAGAGCATTGATAAATATTCTAGAGAATGCTATGGTTGTTTCTTGTAGACATGCTTTTAAACACATACGCATTAAGGTAAGAATGGTAGAAGATGGTGTAAGGATTGTTATTTCAGATAATGGTATAGGAATACATCCTTCAGAACTTGAAAATATATGGGAAATAGGCTATTCTACTTCTAAAACATCCGGATTAGGGTTACCTTTTGCAAAACAAATTATTGAAGACAATAATGGAACGATAAATATTGAAAGTACACCAGAGATTGGAACTGTTGTAATAGTCTATTTTCCAAAGGCTAATAATATTGATACAATGAAGAGTTGAAGATTGTTTTAAGAAGAAAAATGGAGAAAGGAGTTAATATCTTGAAAAAGAATGAAAATATCAGAAATAACATAAAAATTGTGATTATTGATGATGAAGAAGATATTCTTTATACTATTAAAGAAATATGTAGTTTTGGGGGGTATGAGGCACTAACGGCGACTAGTGGACGAAAAGGATATGAGCTTTGCAAACAGTATAGGCCACAGCTTGTAATTGTAGATTATCATATGTCAGATTGGGACGGTCTGAACACTGTTAAAAAAATTAGAGCACTTGATCCTGCTATATCTATTTTGGTTTTAACTGTTGATGAAAGACAAGAAATTTCTGATCGATTTATTGAGGTTGGTGCTACAGATTTTGCGATTAAACCTATTAAAGCACCTGATTTAATATCTAGAATTAATGTTAATATAAAAATTCATGAAGTTACTAAGAAAAATATTGATGATCAAGCTAATGTGTTTGTGGAAAAAGGTATTAGCCCTGCTACTTTAAGCTTGATATGTGATTTTCTTTCAAAGCAAGAGGATGGTGTTACAATAGAAGAGATTACAATTGGCATGAACCTCGCTTATCAAACAGTGCATCGCTATGTACAATATCTTATGGAACAAGAAAAACTGGAACTTATTCCTATTTATGGTCAAATCGGAAGACCTAAAAATAAATATCGAATTATTTAATTAAAAGCAATGGCGTCTAAAATAGGCGCTTTTTTTTAGAGATTATAACTATTCTGAAATTTCTTTCAGAGAAAAAAGTGATAAAAAAACAATTATGTTTATGTCGATATATAATAATATATAAGGAATCATATATTAATAATAAGGAGGTTGTTTTATGGCAAAGGAAAGTATTGCAGATAAGGAATTTAAGCCTTTTATTTCTGCAGATAAGATTTTACCAGAATTCACTTTAACATCATTATTTTTAGGTATTCTATTAGCGGTAGTATTTGGTGCAGCGAATGCATACCTAGGATTAAAGGTAGGAATGACAATTAGTGCATCTATTCCTGCAGCAGTAATTTCAATGGGTATTATAAGAGGAATTCTTAAAAAAGAATCAATATTAGAAAATAATATGGTTCAAACAATTGGATCAGCTGGGGAGTCTCTAGCAGCAGGTGCAATATTTACATTACCTGCACTTTATATTTGGAGTAAAGAATGGAATCTTGGAGCACCAAGTTTATTAACAATTACTACAATAGCTTTATGTGGAGGTGTTCTTGGAGTACTTTTCATGGTTCCTCTAAGAAAAGCATTAATTGTAAAAGAACATGGAGTACTTCCATATCCAGAGGGTACAGCTTGTGCTGAAGTATTACTTGCTGGAGAAGAAGGTGGAGATAAAGCAAAAGCATGTTTCACAGGTTTAGGAATTGGTGCAGTATATAAATTTATAGCGGATGGATTAAAATTATTCCCAAGTGAAATTGAAACACCTATTCCAGGTTATAATGGAGCTGCTATTGGGGCAGACGTTTTACCAGCACTTTTAGGGGTAGGATTTATTATCGGACCTACAATTTCAGCGTATATGTTAGCTGGTGCTGTTATTGGATGGTTTGGGTTGATTCCACTAATTGCTAACATTGGTAGTATGGGAGATATAATAATGTATCCTGCATCAGTTCCAATTAAGGAATTAGGATATTGGGGTATTTGGAATTATTATATAAGATATGTTGGTGCTGGAGCTGTTGCTTTTGGAGGTGTATTCAGCTTAATCAAATCTTTACCACTGATTGTTCAAACGTTTAAAGATGCTATGAAGGATTATTCAGGTGGTGGCGAAAATAATGGTACAAACAAAAGAACTGAAAGAGATATGCCAATGAAATTTGTTTTAATAGGAGTATTAGTTGTTGTTTTAACAATGATGATGCTTCCAATTATACCAGTAGGATTCTCTGGTGCTTTATTAATTGCAATATTTGGATTTTTCTTTGCAACAGTGTCATCAAGAATTGTGGGACTTGTTGGTAGTTCATCTAATCCAGTTTCAGGAATGACAATTGCAACATTAATTATTACAGCTATCGTATTTAAAGCAACTGGAAACGATGGACAAACTGGAATGATTGCTACATTAACTGTTGGTGCAGTTATTTGTATTATTGCTGCTATGGCAGGGGACACATCGCAAGATTTAAAAACAGGTTTCCTAGTAGGGGCAACACCTCAAAAACAACAATATGGAGAATTAATAGGTTCAGTAGCTGCTGCCCTTGCAATAGGTTTTGTTTTAACATTATTAAATAAAGCATGGGGATTTGGATCAGCTGAACTTCCAGCGCCTCAAGCAACTCTTATGAGACTTGTTATAGAAGGTGTTATGGGTGGAAGCTTACCATGGTCTCTTGTATTTACAGGAATGGGAATTGGTGTTGCAATAGAATTATTAGGATTACCAGTTCTTCCAATTGCAATTGGTCTATACTTACCAATCCATTTAAGTACACCAATAATGGTTGGTGGAGTAATTAGAGGTATATTAGATAAGAAATTTGCAAAAGAAGGCGGAGAAGATAACATTGCTGACAATAAAGAAGCAAAGAACATCAAAGATAAAATTGATTCTGGAATTCTTTATGCATCAGGTCTAATTGCTGGAGAAGGATTAATTGGTATATTACTTGCAGTATTTGCTGTGGCTAATTTGAAAGTCGCTCTTGGATTTGACCTAGGACAAATTGGAGCATTAGGATTCTTTGCACTTTTAACTTATACGCTAATGAAACATTCTTTATTAAAGAAAAATTAATTACATAATATAAAGAGGATATTTTGAATATCCTCTTTTCCTCATATTAATAGAAAGAGGTGAAAATATGAGTAAAAAAATAAAAAAAAATGATAATTTTTTAGAATTAGTTCCTTTTAAAAATAAAAATCAAAAATGGAAATTAAATGATCAAGGACTTGTTCAAATTATTATTCCAAGAGAAGGTATTTTGGATAAAATCGTTAGAGTATTTTTTAAAACTCCTAAAGTTATGAAAATAGATTTAGACTTACAAGGAAGTTGTGTTTGGAAAGCAATAGACGGAGAAAGAAATATTGAAGAGATTGGAAATATACTCAAAAATGAATTTGGCAAAAATGCAGAACCGATTTATGAAAGATTAGGAACTTATATTAATATTTTAAGAAATAATAAATTTATAACACTAGAAAAGGTAAGTGATTGATTTGATAAGTTTCATACTGAAAGTACTTTTATTTGCTATAACAATTACATTTTTATTAGCATGGGGATATATAAAGCAGCAGAGAAAAAATGAGGAATTATTAAATAAATTATATAAAAAGATTGAAGGTAAAATAGTAACAGAGTTAAAAAAAAGAAAAGAGTTAACTATAAAGGATATGGAAGGTATTATTAAAGGAACGAAAGTATCTCTATTTTGGAGTAAAAATAAAGTAATGGTTACAGAACCAAAAATTTTAATTAAAAATCTCGTTGTAGATATGATAAACAAGGGGCTAATTGTTGAAGTGTTTAACAAGGGTTCTAAAAAATATAAATTAAAATAAAGGGGTTGTTTTGATTGAGTAATATACTAAAAGATTTAAAACCAGAAGCTGTATTTAGAAATTTTGAAGAATTAACAAAGATACCAAGAGGTTCAGGTAATGAAAAAGGTGTTAGTGATTATTTAGTTAGATTTGCAAAAAAACATGGGTTAGAAGTAATTCAAGAAGAATGTCTAAATATAATTATAAAAAAACCAGCAACAAAGGGATATGAAAATGCGCCTACTGTTATTCTTCAAGGGCATATGGACATGGTTTGTGCAAAAGAAGAAGAATTTGATTTTGAGAAAGATTCAATCCCTATTTTTGTAGATGGAGACATGATTAGAACCAAAGGAACAACTTTGGGTGCTGATAATGGAATCGCTGTTGCCATGGCCATGGCAATTTTAGAATCAGATGAATTAGAGCATCCAGCTATTAATGTATTAATTACTGTTGCAGAAGAAACAGGAATGGATGGAGTACTAAATCTTAAACCTGAAAATATATCCGGGGATATTTTAATTAATATTGATTCAGAGGAAGAAGGAACGCTCCTTTCTTCTTGTGCAGGAGGAGTAAATAATATTGTTCATTTACCTATAAAATGGGAAAAAGCTAATCAAGATAAAGAAACGTATACACTTTCTATCAAAGGATTGTTGGGTGGACATTCAGGAATGGAAATCAACAAAAATAGAGCTAATGCTATTAAATTATTAGGGCGAGTATTAGAAGAAATGGATTCTAAAATAGGGATAGATATTGTAAAGATTCAAGGTGGAGAAAAAATGAATGCCATACCTAAAATGGCTTATGTTACTTTTATGATTGATAAAAATGATAAAGAAAAAGTAGAACAAATTGCAAAAGAGTATGAAGAAATATTTAAATCAGAATTTGAAGTATCTGATCCAAATATTAATATCAGCATTGAAAAAACAGATGAAGAAGAAAAAATCATTAATTATCAAACTAAAAAAAGCTTGATTTTTATTTTAAGATTAATTCCTTTTGGAGTTCAAACCATGAGTGCAAGTATAAAAGGATTAGTTGAAAGTTCTAATAATATTGGTGTTCTTACGACAGAAGAAAATGAAATTACATTTAATAGTGCTGTAAGAAGCTCTGTTAAAACATTAAAAAATGAAATTAACAATCGAATTCAAAACATATGTAAATTAGTAGATGCTAAAATGGAGTTAGTATCAGATTATCCAGAATGGGAATATAAAGTAAATTCTCCTATCAGAGATATTATGGCAAAAATTTATAAAGATATGTATGGAAAAGAAATAAAAGTAGATGCTATTCATGCAGGATTAGAGTGTGGATTATTAAAAGAAAAGGTTGGAGATATTGATATGGTTTCATTAGGACCAAATATATATGATGTGCATACTCCAAATGAGCATTTAAGTATTTCTTCAACAAAAAGAGTATATGAATTTTTATGTGAAGTATTAAAACAAATTAAATGATTTTTACAACCGTTCCAATTGAAACTAAATTAGAAAGCTCAATAACATCTTTATTTTACTGAGTCCAAGCCATCTTACACCAAAAGGTAAATTTACCTTTTGGTGTAGTGGTGGAAGGTTTCCCTACAGCTCTTCGTTCAGCGTTATCACCACCTTTAAAAAAGCTAATCTTGCTAATATGAGAATACTATGATAGTATATAAGTCTATAGGGAATTACCCAAAAGAGTGAAGATAAAAAATAGGTACAAAAGTAAAAAATATACGTTTGATTGATGGAGATTATGATATTAATTGAAAAATTGATAATTTCGGAACTGTGAAATTAAAATCTGAATTTGTTAAATAAATGGCTATAGTTATTAAGCTTAGCTTTTTTTTATTGTGTAATTTTGTTATGATTTTGGGTAAGATAATATTAGTATAGTATTTATGTGGTAATTAATTCTATAGGTTAATTTATATTTTAAATATATATTACTATAAGGAGGTTTTAGTATGATACCAACAGCGCATATTGAAGTAAAAGAACAAGAAATCATTGCAAAAACAGTATTAATGCCAGGAGATCCATTACGTGCAAAATTTATTGCTGATACATTTCTAGAAAATGTTGAAAAATTTAATAATGTACGTAATATATTTGGATATACAGGTACATATAAAGGACGTAGAATTTCTGTAATGGCTAGTGGTATGGGTATGCCTAGCATTGGTATTTATTCATATGAATTATTCAAGTTTTATGGAGTAGAAAATATTATCCGTATTGGTTCATGTGGAGCTTATACTGCTGATTTAAATTTATATGATGTAATATTAGCTAGTGAAGCTTGGAGTGAATCTACATATGCCAAGGTTCAAGGTGGATATGATAAAGATGTAATTGCTGCATCTTCTAAACTAAATGATAAATTGGAGAAAATTGCAAATGATTTAGGAATTAAAATACATAAAGAGAGAATTCACTCGTCTGATGTATTCTATCGTGAGAACTTTGAGGAGTACAAGGATATTTATAAAAATCATGGATGTACTGTAGTAGAAATGGAAGCATTCGCACTATTTCATAATGCAAAAGTATTAGGAAAAAATGCAGCTTGTTTATTAACAGTTTCAGATAATTTAGTAACTCATGAATTAACTACATCTGAAGAAAGACAAAAATCATTTACAAATATGATGAAAATTGCTTTAGAACTAGCTGAGTAATAAAATTATAATAAATATTGAGTTATGTTGAAGGTAGAGATTTTTTCTCTGCCTTTTTTAATTGTAACAAAAATATAATAGAGAAAGTAGAATAACATAAATGAGGTAAGTTAGGAGGTTAATTATGATTATACCAAGAAATTTTATAAAAGGAGATACTATAGGTGTTATTGCACCTGCAAGTCCTGTATCAAAAAAAAGAGCGGATAAATCAAAAAAAGTTTTAGAAAATATGGGATTTAAAGTTAAGATGGGAGAAAGCTGTTATAGTAAATATGGTGGATATTTATCAGGGGAGGATAATTTAAGAGCAAATGATGTAAATAATATGTTTGCTGATGATGAAGTTGATGCTGTTATATGTATAAGAGGTGGTTACGGATGTTCAAGAATATTAGATAAGATTAATTTTGAAATTATAAAAAAAAATCCTAAGTTATTTGTAGGTTATAGTGATGTTACAGCACTTCATATAGCTTTTAATCAAATAGCAGATTTAGTTACATATCATGGTCCAATGCTATCATCTAATATGGTAGACAGCTTTGATGAATTCACAAAAATGTCATTTTTAAAATTTATAAATATAGAAAACAACTTGGAAGTTAAAAATCCTAAAGGAATAAAAATAAAAACATTAGTAAAGGGAAAAGCTTTAGGGCAAATAGTTGGAGGAAATTTATCTATTATTTGTTCTATGATGGGAACTAAATATGAAATTGATACGAAGGGAAAAATCTTATTTATTGAAGATATAGGAGAAAGACCATTTAGAATAGATCGAATGCTTACACAACTTGCTTTATCAGGTAAATTGAATGAATGTATAGGAATTATTATAGGGGATTTTGCAGGGTGCAATCCGGAAGAAGAAAGTTTTACATTAATGGAAGTTATTGAAGATAGAATAAAACCCTTTAATAAACCCACTATATATAATTTAAAATCTGGTCACTGCCATCCAATGGTTACATTACCTTTAGGAATAATGTGTGAACTTAATGCAGATAATCAAAAAATTATTATTAAGAGTTAAAATTAAGCTTATCTTCATAGTGTTGTAATTTAAGCAATAAACTCACAAGTAATATGAAATTTATTAATTAAAAAAATCAGTTTTTGTTGAAAGTATCGTAAGTGTGTGTTAGATTATAGAGTATCTAGAGTAATAGGAGGTATAAAATGTATAAATTAATTGCAATAGACATGGATGGAACTTTACTAAATGAAAACAAAGAAATTTCTAAAGCAAATTATGAAGCTATTCAAAAGGCTAAAAAAATAGGTAAAAAAGTTGTGCTTGCAACAGGTAGACCTCTTTTAGGCGTAAAAAAATTTTTAGAAGAACTTAATTTAATTTCTGATGAAGACTATGTTGCAGCTTTTAATGGTGCATTAGTTCAAAATACAAAGAGTGGAAGAGTAGTTTCTAAGACAACATTACATTTAAATGATTATAAATTACTTTATGATTTAAGTAAGAAACTTAATGTAAATATTCACGCGTTAACAGAATCTAGCGTAATTACTCCTAAAAATAACAAGTACACAGAAGTAGAAGCTAGCCTTAATAGTATTCCTATTGAAGAAATTCCTGTAGAATCTGTTAGTGAAGATGAAACAATTGTAAAGGTTATGTTTATTGATGAGCCTGAATTAATAGATAAAGTAATTAAAAAGATTCCTAAAGAAATAAAAGAAAAATACACAATTGTAAGAAGTGCACCTTTTTTCCTAGAGTTTTTAGATAAGTCTGTAAATAAAGGTGTAGGAGTTAATGCAATTGCAAAAGAATTAGGTCTAGATCCAAAGGAAGTTATTTGCGTTGGAGATGCTGGCAATGATATTGATATGATTAAATATGCTGGATTAGGAGTTGCCATGGGTAATGCTTTTGATGAAGTAAAGGAAGTAGCAAATTATGTTACTCTTTCAAATGAAGATGATGGTGTAGCATATGTAATTCATAAGTTTATGTTAAAATAAAATATTTTCTAGGTTGAATTTTAATTGAAAATGTCTTATAATTATGCAATAAAAAAAGAATATTTTGCTAGGGGTGCCATATAGGCTGAGAGATAGTTATCTATCAACCCTTGTACCTGATCTGGATAATACCAGCGTAGGAAAGCTTATTTAAATACAATAAATACTTACATTTTATATTTACAAAATAGTATCAAAAAGCTATATTCTATACTGGAATATAGCTTTTTTTATTCTAAAAACAAGGAGGGAAGCTATGAGAAATTACAAAATACCAACATTAACAATAGCAGGATCAGATTCATCTGGAGGAGCAGGAATACAAGCAGATATAAAAACTTTTAGTGCACTAGGAACATATGGAATGAGTGTTATAACTGCTATAACAGCACAAAATACTCAAGGAGTATTTTTAGTAGAAGAACTAAGTAACGAAATTATAAAAAAACAAATAGAGGTCATATTTGATGATATACCTCCAAAAGCTGTGAAAATAGGTATGGTATCTAGTCCTCAAATAATAAAGGAAATAGTAGATACACTTAAAAAATATAATCCTAAGTATTTGGTAGTAGATCCAGTTATGATATCTAAAAGTGGATATTCACTTCTAAAGCCAGAAGCTAAAATGAATTTAATTAAGTATCTTATCCCAATGGCATACATACTAACACCTAATACATTAGAGGCAGAAGAAATAACTGGAATGCATATAGATAATTTAAATGATATGAAAATAGCAGGTCAAAAAATATTGGAACTTGGTTTAAAATATGTACTTATGAAAGGTGGTCACTTAAAAGGAGATGCAGTAGATGTACTTATAGGCAAAGATACTTTTGAAATTTATAAACAAGAAAGATTAGATAAAAAAAATACTCATGGAACAGGATGTACATTATCATCAGCTATAACTGCTCACTTAGCTTTAGGCTATAGTGTAGAAAAGGCTATTGATTTAAGTAAAAAATACATAACAGAAACTATTAGAAATAGTTTTGATATGGGTAAAGGAGTAGGTCCTGTAAATCATTTTTACTCATTTTAATATATAAAAAGGGGAAGACATATGAGGGATAAATTAAAACTTTATTTAGTAACAGATTCAGATATATTAAAAGGAAGAGATTTTTATAAATGTGTAGAAGATGCACTTAAAGGTGGAGTAACTATAGTGCAGTTAAGAGAAAAAAAATGTCTAGGAAAAGAGTTTTTAGAAAAAGCTTACAGGCTTAGAGAATTAACTAAAAAATATAATGCGTTATTTATAATAAATGATAGAGTTGATATAGCTCTTCTTGTTGATGCAGATGGTGTTCATGTTGGACAAAAAGATATACCAGCATTTGAAGTTAGAAGATTGATAGGAAAGAATAAGATTTTAGGAGTATCTACAAGAACTTTAGAAGAAGCTGTTAAGGCTAGAAATGATGGAGCTGACTACTTAGGAGTAGGAGCAATATTTGCTACAAACACAAAATTAGATGCAGAACATGTTAGCATAAACAAACTGAAGGATATACAAAAAAGTGTAGATATACCTATAGTTGCAATAGGCGGACTAAAATTAGATAATATAGATATGCTTAAAGAATGTAATGTAGATGGATATGCAGTAGTGTCAGCTATATTAACTGCTGATGATATATATAACGAAAGTAAAGTGTGGGTAAATGAAATAATAAATAAAGGTTGCTAAAGATATAGCAATCTTTATTTATTTTATTATAAAAGCATGTATTGATGGATTTTAGAAAGCATGTATTGATGGATTTTAGAAAGCATGTATTGATGGATTTTAGAGCCATGGATAAGATAAGATTTTAAGATATTCATAGTATAAAATGATATTTAATATATACAATAAGTATCCAAATAAACAAATTTCAAATCCAGATTATATATAAAATCTTAATAAGCCTAAATTAAATTTTAAATAAATATAAAATTGATAAGATAAATCTAACATAAAAGATATTAGAGTATACCTCTTAAAATAAAATTCAACTATTCTTTAAATGTATATTTAGGGAATAGTTGAATTAAAGAAATATAAGTTCCACTTACATACACCTTCATTTCACTTATATTTCTTTAATTTATATATTCTTAAATATTTTATAATTATATATAAAAATGTTTTTGCTAATTTTTTTATTATACATGAATCGTGTTAATTTATTTAAATCTGACAAATTCTATTTCTATTTAAATTATTCTAGAAATTGTTGTAATTCTTTATTTGTTATTAGCCATTCAATCTTTAAATGAATATTTTTATATTCATTTAGTTGATCTAATATTTGCATTATTTCTTCATTGCTAAAATAATCTTCATATTTTATCAAATCGTTCTCAAGACTACTTATGGAATAATCTAAACTTTTTAATATATGATTTAATTGTTTGCTTTCAAACATCAATAATACTACCTCCACTAAATCTTTTTAATATAGCTTCTGCATTTTTCTAAAAATTATTAAAAAAATATAATATTTTACATTTTTATAAATTCGAACAAAATCAATGTGCGAAAAATAAATGTACGTATTTATATCAATTTTTCCCGAGTTTATAATTTTACAACATAATATAATGTTCGTGATTTAAGGATAGTTGTTTTAAAATAGAAAAATTGCTATTATATGAATATGACATAAAAATAAAGGAGGCTTTATTTTATAATGAACAAAAAATTAAAAATACATAATAAGTCTGATAAACCATATAACATAGTCTTAAAGGAAAATAATCTAATAGAAAGATGTATTGAAATTGAAAAAGAACTTCCTAATTTTATGAAAGATTTTTTTGTTTATTTAAAAAACGCTGTTGTTAACTCTACTCGCTTAGCCTATATGGAAGATATTTTATTTTTTTGTAAATATCTAGTCTCAGAAACCGACTTGACAAAAGCACAAATACCAAAGGACATAACTGTTGATGAATTTGATAATATAAAAGCAAGAGATGTAAATTTATTTTTAGGAGATTATTGTTCACGCTATTATAAAAAAACAGAAAATAATATATTAGTATTTGAAAATAATAATAGAGCTTTAGCTAGAAAAAAATCCTCACTATCTTCTCTATTTAAATTTTTATATAGGAATGAACAAATAAATCAGAATATAACAGATGGATTTAATCCAATAAAACTTCCAAAACCTCAGCCTGATGCTATAAAAAGATTAGAAGTTGATGAAGTAGCTAGAATGTTAGACGCAGTAGAAACTGGACAGGGATTAACTGAAAAAGAAAAAATTTATTGGAAAAAAACAAAACTTAGAGATAAAGCAATACTAGTTTTATTTGTAACATATGGATTAAGACTTAGTGAACTTAGAGAGCTTAATATATCTTCTTTTAATTTTTCACGAGGAGAATTTAAGATATTCAGAAAAAGAGGAAAAGAAGTTTTAATGCCTCTTAATAAAACTTGTGAATTAGTCATAAAGGATTATATAAATATTGAAAGATCAAATTCAGAATCAATAGCAGATGAACACAAAGATGCTTTATTTTTATCGATTCAAAATAAAAGAATGACTTTAAGAGCTATAAGAGAACTAGTAAAAAAATATACTTCAATAGCTATGCAAACTTCAAGAGAAAATGGCTATAGTCCTCATAAATTAAGAGCAACATCAGCTACTTCATTAATTCAATATGGTTTTTCAATATATGATGTTCAAAATTTACTAGACCATGATAATGTAACCACTACTCAACTATATGCTGCTCATAAAAAAAATGTTAAAAGAGAAATTGTTAAAAATTTTGAATGGTTAGAAGATGAAATAAAATAGTGATTAATGCGAAAAAGAACGAATGTTTGTATTTTTTTTGTATTGGTGATATAATGTAACTATAATTAAGTGATGGGAGGAGTTTTAAAGTGTATTCAAATTTAACTGAAAAACAAATAGAAATATTAAATTTTATTAAATTACAAATAAATAAAAAAGGATACCCACCTTCAGTTAGGGAGATATGTAGCGCAGTAAATTTGAAATCAACATCTACTGTACACTCTCATCTAAATAAATTAGAAGAAAAAGGATATATAAGGAAAGATCCTACTAAACCAAGAGCTATTGAAATTTTAGACTTTAATAATGAAAATTTTTTTAGTAGAAAAGAAACTATAGATGTTCCTTTAGTTGGAAGTGTTACTGCTGGTTCTCCTATTTTAGCTATGGAAAATATAGAAGATTTCATTCCATTACCTTCCAATCTGATAGAGGGAGGTATTAATTTTATGTTAAAAGTCAAAGGAGATAGCATGATTAGTGCAGGTATATTAGATGGAGATTATATCATTGTTTCTAAGAAATCTGTAGCAAGAAATGGGGAAATTGTAGTTGTTTTGACAGATGATAACGAATCTACTGTTAAAAGATTTTTTAAAGAAAAAGATAAAATAAGACTTCAACCTGAAAATCCTTATATGGAACCTATATATTTAGATGATGTTAAAATACTCGGAACTGTTAAAGGAGTTTTTAGAGTTATAAAATAAGACATGGGTTTTATCCATGTCTTATTTTATATTTAAAATAAATTTCTTTTATAAACTAAATATAATTCTTTTAGCTCTTTAATTTTTTCTTTCATTTCAACTTGAAGAATAGATACTAAATCATAATCCTTATTATCGATTCCTTCTCTTATTTTAGTAAATAAAGATTTTTCATCCATTTTATCTTTCATCAAGTAGCATTTTAGTTGATGTATTTTTTCCCAAGTAACAACATCTAAATCAGATACATCATCATATTGATGAAGTTTTTTGCAAGATCTTACTATTTTTATATTATCTCCTAAAATTCTATCTTTTAATTCTGTTAACCATTGATCTATTATAGATTCTTTAAATGAACCTATAATTTCATACGAAAATACATCTCCTCGTATTAATACTTCTTTCTTATTAGCATATAAATCTAAATTTTTAGCATTATCCCAAACTGTTTTAGGTGGTAAACCAAATAGTTTATTTCTTTCTTCTTCTGTATAAAATTCAAATACATCTTCTTCACTTCTATATTGTCTAGTAGCTTCTAAGTACTCACTTTCTTCTCCAGCTTTTTTGGAAAATTCAATTTCTAAATCTTTAGATGATTTTTGGTTTTCTAAAGAATAAGTTATACCATCAAGCATAGTTTGATATGACGCTGCTAGCACTAAATAAGTATTTGATAATGGATTTGGCGCTCTAAGTTCAAATCTAGTAGCTAAAGGATTTTCCATATCTCTTATTAGTCCGACTAAAATTGATCTGTTTCTTGAAGGATTTTCTGTACTTTTCCCAAGAGAAGATACTATACAAACTGGAGCTTCAAAACCTGGTTTTAATCTATTTAACGCATCATTTGAAGATGTTACAAAAGGATTTACTACTTCATAGTTATTAAGTATTCCCATTAATGCCCCAAAACCGATAGGACTTAAATATTCTTTTTTCATATTAATTGGAGAAAATAAATTTACTATTTTTCCATTTTTAAGTTTAGCTGCTACTCCTAAATGAGTATGTTCTCCACTTCCTGCTACTCCTTCAATTGGTTTTGCTAGAAAAGAAACTTCAAGGCCATGGCTTTGAAACACATCTGTAACAAGATTTCTTACAATCAACTCATTGTCTGCTGCTTGTAAACTATTGCTATACTTCCAGTCTATTTCAAGCTGTTCTATTACATGATTTAATCTACCAGTAGTACCTACAGTAGACCTAATACCTCCAACCTCTTTATGACCCATTTCAGGATTAACTCCGTATTTATCCATAAGCCATATAGTTCTTTCAAGTGCTGTTCTAACTGTTCCTTGAGTTCTTTTCCAATATTGTTCCTTTAAATTTTGAGATGTAGAAAGTTTCTCTTCATCTGCTTTATCTTCAGGAGTTTTAACCCAAAATTCAAGTTCTGTAGCTGAAGTTAAAAGAATTTCTTCTATATCTTCAAATTTATCAATTCCTATAGATTTTAATGCATATGGATTTTTAGATAATAAGCTCAGTACTTTATTTTTAAAGTTATTAATGGACTTTTGAAGTATTGATCTTGAGCATACCATTTTATTATTATGAATTAAAAAAGATGGTATTCTTAAAGTTCCTACAGGAAGACCTGTTTCATCATCTAAATTTTCAAAGTTATAATCTATAAACCAATTTACATTTTTGTCCGGAACAATATCTACTTTTGCATCATTTAGTGTAGCAATATTGTGAAGAACAACACTAGAACCATCAGTTTGTATTCCATATTCAAGAAATTTATCTATATCATCTAAAAAAGTACTAACAGGAATTTTTTCATCTGTATCATTCCCTCTTAAATCTATACCTACTAATGATACAAATTGAATTTCCGGATGAGAAGTAAGAATTTGTTTAATTTCAGCCGAATTATGTTTAGTTCTAGGTATGAAGTATACAAGATTAGATAAAATACCTTTTTTAAATTCTTTTAACATGTTATGTCCTCCCTTATATGATTTATGTAATATTAATTTAAAAAATACAATTTTACGAATTTTATAGCGTTATTTCCGTATATAATTCGATGATGTTCGTACGTTTTAAAAACCAAAACAACATATAATTAAGAAATTTGCATTTATTAATATTGAAATTATATTATATATTTTGATATTTGTAAAGATTAAAAAAATAATATTCTCAATTATGAATTATTTATAATAAAAAGTTTCATTTTATAATTTCTTATAATTTCCTATTAATTATAAAAAAGCATTAGAGTACATTATATACTCTAACGCTAAAAAATATACATACTAATTATACTAAAATATTATTTGGTTAATATCAAAATTATTATCATTTACCATTTGTGATAAAGCCTTTAAAACTCCAAACTTAGAATGTGTATATGTAAGTCCCCCTTGAAAATAAACAACGTAAGGAGGTTTAATAGGAGCATCAGCACTAAGCTCTATAGAAGAACCTTGAACAAAAGCTCCAGCCGCCATAATTACATCACTATCATACCCAGGCATAGCCCATGGCTCAGGATTAACAAATGAATCTACAGGAGCAGCATATTGAACACCTCTACAGAAGGATATTACTTCATTAGCATTTTTTAATTTTACACTTTGTATTATATCACTTCTTAAATCATCATATTTTGGAAGAACTTCATATCCTAATTTTTCAAATAGTTTAGAACAAAATATCGATCCCATTAAAGCCTGAGAAACTATATAAGGAGCTAAAAATAGTCCTTGAAGTACAGTTCTTGTTGTTCCAAAAGTAAGCCCACATTCTTTTCCTATACCAGGAGAAGTAAGTCTAAAAGCTATTAATTCTACTAATTCTTTTTTCCCTACTATATATCCTCCTGTTAAAGCAAGTCCTCCTCCTGGATTTTTGATTAAAGAACCAGCCATAATATCTGCTCCAACATCTGTAGGTTCTTTAGTTTCTAAAAATTCACCATAACAGTTATCTACCATTACTATTATATCTTCTCTTACTGATTTTACAGTTTTTATTATATGTTCTATATCACTTATACTTAAAGATTTCCTCCAGCTGTATCCTTTAGATCTTTGTATTAATACAAGTTTAGTTTTTTCATTTATGCTATTTTTTATATTATCATAATCAGGGTCTCCATTGTCTAAAAAATCTACCTGTTTATATGTAACTCCAAATTCTTTTAAAGAGCCCTTTGATTCTCTAATTCCTATAACCTCTTCTAAAGTATCATATGGTTTACCAGTAGCAGATAATATTTCATCTCCTGGTCTTACAAGTCCACTTATACATAAAGATAAAGCATGAGTACCATTAACTATAATAGGTCTTACTATTGAATCTTCTGTATTAAAAACATAAGAGTATATTTCTTCTACTTTTTCTCTTCCTATATCATTATATCCATATCCAGTAGTCCAGTTAAAATGCGTATCACTCAGCTTTGCTTTTTGCATTGCTCTTAAGACTTTATATTGATTGTATTCTCTTACTCCATCAATTTTTTTAAACTGATCTTTAATTTCATTTTCTATCTTCTCAGATAATTTAAGTATTTTATCATCAATATTATAAAAATTTAAAAGCATATCTTTTGTTTCATTAAGCATTTATATCACCCACTTTAAAAGTATTATTGCAACATTAGGATTTTACCACAAAGAAAAATTATATTCAATTTTTTTGTCATATGGTATATAATTTTATATATAACTTCGCATAACATATCTTATGCGAAGTTATTAAGTAAATAAAGGGGAGATATTATGAAATATACTATAGAAAATTTAGTAAGTAATTTAAAGCTTAGAAGAAAGTTATTTCCTTGTAACTTTAAAAACTATCCAATGGAGTTTAAGGAAGGACTTGAGGTATTTATTGATGCCTTAATTTCTGCTCAAAAATCTATAAACACTATAGAAGCCTATTATTTCGATTTAAAGACGTTTTTTGATTATATAGTGTTAAACTATAATGGCATTGAATATCTTGCCGATATTCGCCCTATAAACCTTACCCGTTTTTATACATATTTAGAAACTGAAAAAAAGAATTCACATAAATCTATTATGAGAAAAAAAATGGTTCTTAATATATTCTTCAAATATTTAATAGAGCAGGGAATAATTTTAGAAAGACAAAATCCAATAAGAAAAGAAGAAGTAATTAAAAGTAAAGTTAAAAATAAAAAAATAACTCCTGTTTATCTAGAAAAAGAGGAGATAAAAGAACTTTTTAATTATATAAAAAACAAAAAAACTAATAAGTTTTATAAACTTAGAGATTTGAGCATATTTTCTCTAATGCTTTATAGCGGACTTAGAGTCTCTGAAATTGTTAGTATTAATTTAGAAGATATAGACTATGCTATAAAACATGAAGTTTTATCTATAATAGGAAAAGGAAACAAAGAAAGAAAAATACCATTACTTAAAGAAGAACTATTTGAAGGAAGTTTAAAATATTTATATGATTATTATAATGAAAGAGCAAAAATAGATATATCAACAAATGCTTTATTTATATCAAGTAAAAAATTTAGAATAACCACTAGAGGAATTCAAATGCTTGTGAAAAAATATTCTCAAAATATTAATATAAATAAAGATATAACCCCTCATAAATTAAGACATACATTCGCTACTCACTTAATAAAAAATGGTGCAGACATAAGAAAGGTTCAAGAACTTTTAGGTCATTCATCTATATCTACAACTCAAATATATACACATATAAAAATAGAAGATTTAAAAGATACATTAAGAGAATATAATTTAGATTTAAAAAATGTAATATAAAAAAGTCTTTATTCTAAAGATTTTAAATGTAGACTTTTTTAAAATTTCATGACGCCAACGAATTCTAACGAATTCCGTTGCTTAAAACTCATAACGGAATTTATATTTATACACAATTCAAAAGGATTATAATTTCCTATTCATTATAAAAAGGAGTGCATAGCACTCCTTAATTATCTATTAGAACCTTGGTTGTTGTTATTAATTAAGTTTATATTTTTACTTGGTATTATAGTAGATACAGCATGTTTATAAATCATTTGTTGCTTCCCTTCATTTTCAAGAATTATTATATAACTATCAAAGCCTTTTACCAGACCTTTTAATTGAACTCCATTCATCAAAAATATTGTTATACCTATTTTTTCTCTTCTTGCTTGATTTAAAAATAAATCTTGTAGGTTTAATGCATTGTTTTTCACAAGTACCCCTCCTATATCTTTTGTGTCTTATTTCAGTGTTCTATATTCTATAAATATAGTATTCTATAAACTTTTTAAATTTCCTTCTATAAAAGATAAAATTGATGACTTTATTTCATTTAGGTTTTTATATTCATCTAAATCAAACCATTTAGCAATATCATATCTTTTAAACCAAGTTATCTGTCTTTTTGCATATCTTCTACTATCTCTTTTTATGATATATATAGCTTCATCTAAAGAATATTTTCCATTTAAATGTTTTATTATTTCTTTATATCCAATAGCTTTCATAGAAGTCATATCTTCCGTGTATCCCATATTCATAAGTTTTTTTACTTCTTCTACAAGACCTGAACTTATCATAATGTCTACTCTTTTATTTATTCTTTCATAGAGTATATTTCTATCTCTATTAAGTACAATAAATATTGGGTGATAGTTTTCATTTAATTTTAAATCTCTCTTAAAATCTCCTATTTTATCATTACTGTCTAAACAAACTTCAAGAGCTCGTATAACCCGTTTCACATTATTAGGATGTATTCTTGATGCACTATCAGAATCTAATTCTTTTAGCTTTTCATGAAGGTGTTTTACTCCATATTCATCAGCTTCTTTTTGAAGTTTCTCTCTTAAATCATAATTTGATTTAGAATCTGTAAAATCCATTTCATAAATTAAAGAATTTATATAAAGACCTGTTCCCCCTGCTATTAAAGGGATTTTTCCTTTTGAATATATTTCATTTATATATTTCTTTGCTCTACTTTGAAACTCTGCTACTGAAAATTCAGTATCAGGAGTAACTTCATCAATCAAATAATGTTTTACACCCTGCATTTCATCTTCTGTAATTTTAGCAGTTCCTATATCCATGTATTTGTATATTTGCATTGAATCTGCTGAAATTATATCAGTATTAAGGCTTTTAGCTATTTCTATTGATAGGTCAGTTTTACCAACAGCAGTAGGACCCGCTATAATTATTAAAGGTATTTTGCTCATATCTCTCCCCTTTCTAAATAATCCTTTTAAACATTTTTTCTATTTCGTATTTTTTCATTTCAACAATTATAGGTCTTCCATGAGGACAAGTAAAAGGATTATTACATTTTTTTAAATCAGCTATAAGTATATTAATTTCTATATCTTTTATACTATTATGAGCCTTAATAGCACTTTTACAAGCTATAGATGCTATTCTTTCTTTTTTTAGAGCATAATTGCTAAATAATTCATCTATATTGTCTATTATATCTAATATGAATTTTTCAGATTCAGGAACTCCAAATATATTTGGAACCGATCTTATTACAATAGAATTATTACCAAACAATTCAACTTCAAAACCAAATTTTTTAAATATATATAATTTATCTTCTATAATTAACATATCTTTATTTGATAATTCTAATATTATAGGCTCTAAAAGAATTTGACTTGATATAGTCTCATTATAAAATTTCTCCATGTATTTTTCATAAAGTATTCTTTCATGAGCTGCATGTTGATCAATTAAAAACAAAGAATCTCGTTCTTGGCAAATTATATACGTATTAAATAATGTTCCTATAATATTAAAATCAGGAATTTTTTTATTGACTTCTTTTTCCTCTATATTTTTTTCTTTTATATTACTAACACTATCTTTATTTGAGATTTCATTATCAAATATACGTTTTTTATAGATACCTTTAGTATCATATCTATTTATATAATCAGTTGATTTATATGTTTCAACATTTTCTTTAACAGTATCTATTTTTATTTGTTCTTCAGTGATTTTAGAGTTTTCATTATTAATTTTTCCTATTTCATCAATATTAAAATCTTTTAATAAATTATCTGCATTTATTATATTGCTTGTTATAGTTTTATTTTCTAAGCTTGAATACGTTCTTTCATATTTAGGTATTAAAGTAGAACTTAAAAGAGCTTTATTAATTTCATCTTTAATATAGTTAAATAGTTTTTGATCCTCTTCAAATTTGATCTCAAGTTTAGTAGGGTGTATATTTACATCTATTTTTTTAGGATCTATTTTTAAACTTAAAAAACATATAGCATGTTTGTTAATAGGTAATATACCTTTATAAGCTTCATATATAGCACCTAATATTAATTTACTTTTTACATATCTTCCATTTACATATACATGTTGAAGGGTTTTATTATTTCTATATATACTGTTATTTCCTATAAACCCATCAAGATTTAAATTTTTTGACCTTATAGATAAAGGAATTAAATTATTATATATGTCTTTTCCATATATACTTCTTATAGTATTTTGAAGATTATTATCTCCAGGTGTAGTTAACATAATTTTGTTATTGTTAATATATTTGAATTGGATATTATAATTTCCAATAGCAAGTTTATTTACTACATCAGTTATACTTATTGTTTCAGAGTTTGTAGACTTAAGAAACTTTTTTCTAGCAGGAGTATTAAAGAACAAGTCTTTAACTATAATAGTAGTACCTACTGCACTTCCTACAGGTTCTTTACTTATTATATTTCCTCCTTCCAAAGAAAGTTTTGTTCCTATTTTTTCATCACCGGTTCTAGTTATTAAATCAATTTTAGATACAGATGCAATACTAGCTAAAGCTTCTCCTCTAAATCCTAAAGAATTTAATGAATATAGATCATCTATTTTTAAAATTTTGCTAGTAGCATGTCTTAAAAATGATTTTTCTACTTGGTCTGAAGGAATGCCATGGCCGTTATCAGTAATTCTCATGAATTTTTTTCCGCCATCTTGTATCTCAATAGTTATTTTAGTAGAACCTGCATCTATAGAATTTTCAACAAGTTCTTTTACTACAGAAGAAGGTCTTTCAACAACCTCTCCTGCAGCAATTTTATTTATTGTATATTCATCTAATAAATTTATTTTTTTAATCAAAGTACATCATCTCCAATTGACTTTACTTTATTTTGAATATTATAAAGTGCATTCATAGCTTCAATAGGAGTCATATTTATAATATTTAATAATTTAATTTCTTTTAATATACTTTCTTTTTCAATATTCGAAAAAGAAAGTTGTTCATCTAAATCATTTTTTTCTTTTACAAGTTCTTGTTTTAGTTCTTTATTTTCATTGCTCGAAGATTGATAAGTTATAGCAGCTTCAGAGCAAATGTTTTTATTAACTATGTCATTTTTTTCTAAATCTTTTAGAATTTCATTTGCTCTCTTTATAACTTCAAAAGGTAAATCTGCAAGTTTTGCTACATGTATTCCATAACTTTGATCAGCTCCACCTCTTATTATTTTTCTAAGAAATATAATATCTTCTCCTCTTTCTTCAACAGCAACACAATAATTCTTAATTCCTTTAAATTTATCTTCAAGCTCAGTAAGCTCATGATAGTGAGTTGCAAATAAAGTTTTACAGCCTATTTTTTCATTTATATATTCAACAATAGCCCATGCAAGACTTAATCCATCAAAAGTACTAGTACCTCTACCTATTTCATCTAATATTACTAAACTATTTTTAGTTGCATTTTTTAATATATGAGATACTTCTGTCATTTCAACCATAAATGTACTTTGACCTTGTGATAAATCGTCACTAGCTCCAACTCTTGTAAATATTCTATCAACTATAGGAATATCTGCACTTTCAGCTGGAACAAAGGATCCAATATGTGCAAGTAAACTAATTAATGAAACTTGTCTCATATAAGTAGATTTCCCTGCCATATTAGGTCCTGTTATTATTCCTATTTTAAAATCCCCTGTATTAAGCTTAATATCATTTGGAACAAAATTTTCTTCTCCTATTATACTTTCAACAACAGGATGTCTTCCATCAATTATATTAAGTTCACCAGATGTATTTATACTAGGCTTACAATAATTATTTTCATATGCAACTTTTGCAAGAGAAGTTAAAACATCTATATAAGCTATTGTCTTTGCAACTTTTTGAATTCTATCTATATTCTTATATACTTTATTTCTAATATCTACAAATAATTCATATTCTAAGTCTTTAATTTTTTCTTCTGCATTTAATATTTTTTCTTCAATTTCTTTTAGTTCATCAGTTATAAATCTTTCCGCATTACTTAATGTTTGTTTTCTTATATAATTATTTGGAATTTCAAATTGTTTTAAATTTGCTTTTGTTATTTCTATATAATATCCAAAGACTTTATTAAATCCAATTTTTAAAGATTTAATACCTGTTCTTTCTTTTTCTCTATTTTCTATATTTTTTATTAAATAAGTTCCATTTGTAGATAACTCTCTCAAAGTTTTTATTCTTTCATCAAAACTAGATTTAATTATATTTCCATCTTTTAATGTAATAGACGGTTCTTCTAATAGTGAATTATCTATTAGTAAATAAATGTCTTTTAATTCATCTAATCCATTTATTAAATTTTTTATATATTTTGTGTCAGAATTTAGTAGTATATTTTTTATATTAGGTATTTTTTCTATAGATTCTTTTAAACTAACCATTTCTTTTGGATTTATTTTTTCAAATGCAAGTTTTCCACAAAGCCTTTCTATATCATAGATATTCTTTAGTTCTTCACATATATCTTCTCTAAGAGTAAAATTATCTTTTATTTCTTCAATTAAATTAAGTCTTTCTTCTATTTTTTCTTTATTTATTAAAGGTTGTTCAATCCATTTTCTAAGAAGCCTTCCCCCCATGGCAGTATTAGTTTTATCTAATACATATAAAAGCGATCCTTTTTTTTGCTTACTTCTCAAAGTTTCAGTAAGCTCTAAGTTTACTCTTGTAAACATATCAATAGACATATAATCTTTGGAGTTATACATACTTATATTATTTAAATTAGATGTTATTTGTTTTTGAGTATTGAATATATAATTTAAAAGCCCTATTAAACTATATTTAACTTCTAAAATATCTGATAGTCTTAAATTTTCAATATATTCTTTTGAAAAGTATTTATATAATATATCTTCATCTAAAGAATAGTAATAATTAGATTCTTTGTTCAAAAATATATTATTTAAAATTGATATTTTTTCTAACTTTTCACTTAAACTATTGTCATTATAAATTATTTCTTTAGGTTGAATTTTAGCTATTTCTTCCACTAAATTGTTTTCTTCTATACTTGTTGCATAAAAATCTCCTGTTGTTATATCTACATAAGAAATACCTACTTTATTATTATCAACATAAATCGACATTAAATAATTATTTTTCTTATTATCAAGTAAATTTTCTTCCATTACAGTTCCAGGACTTATTATTCTTACTACGTCTCTTTTTACAAGCCCTTTTGAAGCTGAGGCATCTTCAACTTGTTCACATATTGCAACCTTATATCCATTTTCAATCAACTTAGAAATATAGGAGTTAGAAGAATGATATGGAACTCCACACATTGGAGCTCTTTCTTCAAGACCACAATTTTTTCCAGTTAAAGCAATTTCTAAAACTCTTGATGCAACAATTGCATCTTCAAAAAACATTTCATAAAAATCACCAAGCCTAAAAAACAATATACTATCTTCATAATTTTTTTTGATTTCGAAATACTGTTTCATCATTGGTGTTAATTTTTTCATTTTAAAAACCCCCAATCTTTAGAAGAATAGCACTCAAAATTTGAGTGCTATTTATTAACAACTATTCCGTTTAAGGAGAAAGTTTTAACTTCTGTTATTTTTACATCTACAAGCTTTCCTATTAAATCCTTACTTCCTTCAAAGTTAACTAGTTTATTTTGTCTTGTTCTTCCTGTAAGTTTAGTACTATCTGTTTTACTTTCTCCTTCAACTAAAACTTCTACTACTTTATCTTTATACCTCATATTCTTTTCTTTACTTATAGTATTTACAACCTCTAATAGTCTATTAAATCTATCGTGTTTTATATCGTCTGGTATTTGATTTTCCATTTTAGCAGCAGGAGTACCTTTTCTTATAGAATATATAAAAGTAAATGCAGAATCATATCTAACTTTTTGAACTACATCTAATGTATCTAAAAAGTCTTCTTCAGTTTCTCCTGGGAAACCAATCATTATATCAGTAGATAAAGCTATATCTGGTATTTCTTTTTTTATTTTTTCTACTAAATCAAGATAACTTTCTTTAGTATATTTTCTGTTCATTTTTTTTAAAACTTTAGTACTTCCAGCTTGTACAGGAAGATGTAAAAACTCACATACTTTTTTACAATCTCTCATTGCATATATAAGATCATCAGATAAATCTTTAGGATGAGAAGTCATAAATCTTATTCTTTCTATGCCTTCTATTTTATCTAAATCTCTTAAAAGGTCTGAAAATGAATAATCTGTATCAAAAGTATTTCCATAAGAATTTACATTTTGACCAAGAAGAGTTATTTCTTTAGTGCCATTTTTAGCAAGATCTTTAACTTCATTTATTATATCTTCTGGTTTTCTACTTCTTTCTCTTCCTCTTGTATATGGTACTATACAATAAGTACAAAAATTATTACATCCATACGCTACATTAACAAATGCTTTTAATTCATACTTTCTATTACTTTCTAGTCCTTCTACAACTTCTCCATCTACATCCCAAACATCAATTAGTATTTCACCAGATTGTAAAGATTCATAAAGAAGTTCTCCAAATTTATATAAATTATGTGTTCCAAATACTAAATTAACATGATTGTATTTTTTCTTTATTTCTTCTACAACATGAGGTTGTTGCATCATACAACCACATACCGCTATTATAAGATTTGGATTTTTTTGTTTTATAGTTTTTAGATGCCCTAAGTTACCATATACTTTAAGTTCAGCATTTTCTCTTACTGCACAAGTATTATATATTATAAGGTCTGCTTCTTCAGCATCCTTTGCTTTTTCATAACCCATTTTCGAAAGCATAGCATCTAATTTTTCAGAGTCATGCTCATTCATTTGACAACCATAGGTTACAGTGAGATGTTTTTTTCTCTTTCCAGTCATTTCAAAATATCTATCATTTTGACATTTTATCATTTCTATATATTTATCCTGTTCTCTTATTTTCTCTATAGGAACATGTATTTGCTTTCTTTTACCCAACGTAATTCCTCCTTAATCGTCTTTTGTCTATCTATTTTTTAGATTCAAAGTTTATTATACCAAAATTATTTTAAAAAAAGAAGATATTAAAATTTATTCTCAATTTAATTACATTTCTTACTTGAATTTTGATTTTATATTCTCTTTTTCTTTAGCTTTATTTATGTTTTTTTCTATTTTCTCAACTTTTTTAGATATATTAGATATCATAAATAAAATATATAATACTCCCCATAATAAGCATATTGAACAAGCCGTATTTATAATTTGTAAAGTAAAATTAATTTTACTCATTAATATCACCTCAATAAAAATATTTAGTTTATATATTCTACTATTTTTAAATAGCAATTTAGAATAAAAAAAGATTATATGGAGAAAATTTAATTATCAAAATATATATTTCGAGGAGATATTCGAAATGATTACTATATTAATAAGAACTTTAATATTATATACATTTGTACTAATTAGCGTAAGAATTATGGGCAAAGGTGAGTTATCTGAAATGCAACCTTTTGAATTAGTGGTTACATTAATGATAGCTGAGCTTGCTGCACTTCCAATGGAAGACATTCGACTACCTTTAATCAATGGAATTGTTGCTATAATTACAATATTATTTGCTCAAATAATTATTTCTTATGTGAATTTAAAAAGCGAAAAGGCTAGAAAAATTATATGTGGAAAACCAAGCCTATTAATAAATAAAGGAATAATTAATGAAAAAGAGCTTAGACGTCTTAGAATTAACATGAATGATTTGATTGAACAATTAAGAATTAAAGATTATCCAGTTATTCAAGATATTGAGTATGCAATACTTGAAACCAACGGAGATTTAAGCATAATACCAAAATCAAATAAAAGACCTGTAACTGTAGAAGATGTGAAAGCAAATCCTCCTTATGAAGGTCTACCTGTATCTCTTATTATTGATGGAAATATAAATTACGATAATCTCAAAAAAATAAGTCTCAATATTTCTTGGCTTCAAGAAGAGCTTAAAAAACAAGGGATTAATGACCCTAAAGAAGTACTTTTTTCTTATATAGATGAAACTAAAAATATATTTGTACAAAAAAAAGATAAAAGTTAAAGGAGTAATTCTTATGAAAACTATTATTCCTGTAGTTATATTAGTTATTCTTATAATAGGAGCATGGTTTTTTACATACAAACATATTGAAGATTATTCTTCAGATTTTATATATTCTTTAGATAAAATAAGTAAAAATATTAAAAATAGTAATTGGGAAGATTCTTATGATGAATTTTTAAGAATGAAAAAAAAATGGAAAAGAATAAAAAATACTTGGGATTTGCTAATAGATCATCAAGAAGTTGAAAGTATAAATTTAATCATAGAAAAAATAAACACATATATGGAGTTAAAAAATCTAGATTTAACTCTTAATGAAATAACTATTTTGAAAGAAGTATTTCGTATTATTATAGAAAAAGAGAGTTTTAAATTAACAAATATATTTTAAATAGACACTATCATTTTAAGGATAGTGTCTATTAACCATCAATCTTTATAAAATCTAATTATGCATTTCTTAAACAATACATAATTTTAATACTCTACTTCTAGCAAATATAATCCTTTAGCTGGAGCTGTTGGACCTGCCAATTTTCTATCTTTACTCAATAAAATATAATTAACATTTTCTGGTTTCATATTTCCAAGTCCTACCTCTAAAAGAGTTCCAACTATAATTCTTACCATATTATACAAAAATCCATTTCCATGAACTATTATTTCTATCAAATTACCTTTTTCTATTATATCTATTGAATAGATAGTCCTTATATTGGATTTCTTTTTAGATTTTGAGGATCTAAAACT
This sequence comes from Tepidibacter formicigenes DSM 15518, assembly GCF_900142235.1. Lineage (GTDB taxonomy): Bacteria > Bacillota > Clostridia > Peptostreptococcales > Peptostreptococcaceae > Tepidibacter > Tepidibacter formicigenes. The sequence continues at coordinate 59,067 of NZ_FRAE01000013.1, forward strand.
TGTAAAATCATGTTCTCCAATAATAAATAAAGAAGCTTTTTTCATAGCGTCTATATCTAACTTTTCAGATATATGTGTTGTATATTTTCTAAGAAAAGGATTGTGATATATATCATTATATATTTTATATATATACTTTTTTGAAGAAGCATTATATCTTGAATGAAACCTTTCTTCAACTTCTTCAATATTTGTAACTACTATATCTTGTGGAAGATATTTGTATAAATATTCTATCATTTCTGAAGTAGTCATTTTTGAGTTAGTTTTAAAATTTGCTACTTGTCCTAAAGCATGAACTCCTACATCTGTTCTTCCAGAGCCTATTATCTCTATTTTTTCACTTGTCATTTTTGAAAGTACATTCTCTATTTTAGATTGTATTGTCATATCAGTATGTCCAAGCCTTTGCCATCCACTATACCTTGACCCATCATATTGAATAGTCAACTTAATATTTCTCATTTTTATTACATCCTTTCTGTTTAAAGTTTTATTTTAACTTTAGTTCCTTTTCCTTTTTCGCTTTCTATATTCATATCTCCTCCATGAAGTTTTATTATTTCGTAAGATATGGAAAGTCCTAATCCGCTTCCTGATTTATTAGGGTCTTCTTGATAGAACTTTTTCATAACTTTTTTAATATTTTGCTTTTCTATTCCTTCTCCATTATCTTCAACTTCTATAAATACATGATTTTCACTTTGAAAAACTTTAACATGTATGTATCCATTTGTTTTTGTAAATTTCAAAGAATTTTCAATTAAGTTTATGAAAACTTGTTTCAATCGATCACTGTCTCCTTTGATTTCTTTTATATCATTTATAATTTTTAATGAAAGATTTATATTTTTTTCATTAGCTCTTAATTTAAATTGATTTACTATGTTTTCTAAAAGACTTTTTATATTAACATTTTCAATATTGATATGAATGTTTCCACCTTGTATTTTCGAAAAATCAAGTAACTCTTCTACTAATTTGATAAGTCTATCTGTTTCGTCTTGTATTATTTTAAGCCCAATTTTAACTTCTTCTTCATCACCTCCGTAAGAAAGTGTTTCACTCCAACCTTTTATAGATGTGAGAGGAGTTCTCAATTCGTGAGATATAGATGATATAAATTCATTTTTTATTTGTTCACTTTTTTCAATTTCTTCAGCCATATAGCTAAATGTTTTGGCAAGTTCACCAATTTCATCATTTGATAGTTTTTTTGGTCTTGCTTTGTAGTTACCACTGGCCAATTCTGTTGCAGCATTTTTAAGTTCAGTTATGGGATCAACTATACTTTTACCAAGAACTAAACTAAAAATTAGAACAAAAGTAAGAACTGCTAATCCAGCAATAAAAACAATTATTTCTATACTAATAAGTGATTTCTTTATCTTTTCAGTAGATACACTATACCTTAATATTCCTTCTGTTTTTTCATTAAATTTAAGAGGTATAGAAATAGCCATTATACTTTCACCTTGTTCTCCTTGTGTACCTTTAAATACATATAGGTTTCCTTTAAGGGCTTCCTTAACATCTAAAGTGTCTATTTTTTCTTTTGTATAGAAACCATATGAATCAACTAATACCCTTTTATTATTATCAATAACTTGTATCTTTGTTTTTTCATCTTTTAAAATAAGATTCTTATAAATATGTCTTATTTTATTTTCAAATGGAGCATAGGCCATATATTTATTATAAAAATCAGAAGATAAATTAGCTTTATTTAATAGATAATATTCAACTGAATTATAGTAATAATTTCTTACATAGAAAATAAAAAAAGCTTCTAGAACGAAAACAGTCATAAAAATTATTATACACGAATTTAAAAGTATTTTCTTTTTTATGCTATTCAAACTAATCTTCCTTTCTTAAACAATAGCCATATCCCCATACTGTTTGAAGATACTTAGGTTTTGATGGATTTTCTTCTATCTTACTTCTAATTCTCCTAATATTAACATCTACAATTTTCAAATCTCCAATATAATTTTTCCCCCATATTGCATCTAAAAGTTCATCTCTACTTATAGATTTTCCCTCATTTTTAATTAAATATTTTATTATAGAAAATTCAGTTGGTGTTATTTCTATTTCTCTATCTTCTTTAAATAATTTTCTCTGACTTAAGTCTAAAGTAAAAGGATCACATATTATTAATTGATTTTGAGAATTGTCCTTTTTTAGTCTTCTTAAAAGAGCGTTAATTCTTGCTAATAGTTCTTTTGGACTAAAAGGCTTAACTATATAATCATCAGCACCAGAATTTAAACCAATTATCTTATCATTTTCTTGTCCTTTAGCTGTTAGCATTATAATTCCAATGTTATCATAATTTTCTCTTATAAATTCACATACCTGGATTCCACTTATACCAGGAAGCATAACATCTAATAAGGCAATATCTATTTTGTTTGTTTTAACTTTTTCTATAGCTTCTTCTCCCGTAGGTGCTTCAATAACCTCATACCCTCCTCTTTTTAGATTAATACTAACAAAGCTTCTTATTCCAATTTCATCCTCTAAAACTAATACCTTAAAACTCATGTAATCACCTCAAGTTTAATATAACAATTTAAAATTTTTGTGTATATTTTCTCTATCTACATAAAAATCTTTATTTCTATCTAGATATTTATTATTTAAGAATGCAACAAAAACTGTCTTTTTATTTTCACCTAAATATATAAACTTTTTATTTTGTTCATTTAGTTTTTTCTCTTCTTTTTTCCAGTTATTTTTCTCAAAATACTCTATGGTTAATATTTCATTTTTTATATTTTTACTTTTTTCTAAGCTATAAAAAACTACTCTTTTTTGATTATTAATATTATATTCTTTTAGGGTAAACTTATCTTTCCAGTTTTGTGGCAAATCAAATCTATAACCTTCATCATAATCATAATAGTTTTCAACAACAAAACGTAAGCCTTCTTTTTCATCCCATTTATACCAGGTATTAAGCCATGGTATATTTACCAAAGCTTCTTCTTCGTATCCTATAGGTTGAGTTAAAACTCCTATTTCTATTACTTTATCACTGTCTATGTCATTACTTCCAACTGGATATATTTGATATGTTTTGGAAATAGAGTCTTTAAAAGCATTTTTAAGCTTATTATTTTCTAAAAATATAAGTTGCGTATATGCACTATGTGAGCCTAATGGAATATCAATAAATATTCCTTTCTTATTTTCAGATGCCTTACCTACCTTGATATTAGAATATCCTATTTCATAATTTGCTTGAATATTTATTTTATCAATAAATTTTAATTTATCTATAACATAGTTGTATACACTTAAAGTAATAACTAGTCTTTTAGAGTCATAACTGAAAAGAAAAATATCTAGTTTGCCATCATTGTTAAGATCATCAATTTCTATTCCTCTATACTTACCATTAAAAATTCTTTTTATTTTGCTTTGTTTCATAGTATATATAGATTTAATTTTAGCATAATCTCCATAATCCCAACTTACTATTATTTCACTTTTTCCATCTTTGTTTAAATCATAAAAACTTGCATAGCTTATATCAAATCCTTCTCCTTTTACTAAATCTATCATTTTCCAACTATTGTTGATTTTCTTCAATATAATAAATCCTATTTCAAAGTTTTTCTCTTGCTCTTCATAAAATGCTACAATTTCATCTTGGTTATCTCCATCAATATCAACTTTATTTATGGCTCCCGCTTCTTTACAATCAAGAGGAATGGTAAGGTTAGATCCCTGAGGTAAAAACTTTTCAATTGATTCTTTTATTATTTCTTTTTCAACTTTACTTTTAGGTTTTTCTATTAATTGTTCAGGTGTTGAAAGTTTATAACATCCTGTTAATACAAAAGTTATTGACATAAACAAGACTGAAAATTTAAGTATTTTATTCACTCTATATCCTCCCTCTATATACTTTTATTTTCTCTTAAATACTCTCTATTTCTTACAATTTCATAAATTGATAGATATAATTTTTGGATATAACTTCAACATATTCAATTTTATGGATATAAAAATGTATAACTCCAGAAAATCAGTGTTTTTACCAAAATATTACTGGAATTAATCCACTAATTTCATGGCGACGTACCCTCCCATGTCTCACAGGATCAATGTCCCTAAATTCCTTCGTTCAGTCTATCCATGATGTGGTATCAGCT
>NZ_FRAE01000015.1 GCF_900142235.1 Tepidibacter formicigenes DSM 15518
TTTTACGTCCAAAATTAGAATAATATTTTTGATAAAAAGAAAGTGGGATGAAATCACTAATATCAAAAAAATGATTTAACATAGAAAGTAAATTGTATTGATTTTGATTAAAAAACTTTTCAAAATCAGAAGAAATATTAGAAAAGTTTAATTGTTTAGCTTGAACTGGCATAAGTTTTTCCTCCTTTTTTCATTTTGAGTTATACACATCTAGTTAATGTATATATACCCAAAATGGGGGAAACTTAGCCATTTCTATAAATTTAAATGTAGTATTTATGCGAGTTGTAGAGTTCTGCAACGAGCTAAATATAAGAAAATAAAGGAGGGAATTTTTTAATGAGAAAATTATTATCACTATTATTGGCATTATCATTAGTGTTAGTTTCATTAGTTGGATGTACTAAAGAAACTAAAGAAGAAGCAGGAGGAGAAGCTGCTGGAAAAATGATAGTAAGACACAATACAGCTGCTGACCCAGAAACAATAGACCCAGCTTTAAATGCATCAGTAGATGGAGCTACTATATTAGTTAATGCATTCGAAGGACTTATGAGACTTGATGAAAATGATAAAGCTATTCCTGGAGTAGCAGAAAAATATGAAGTATCAGAAGATGGACTTACTTATACATTCCATTTAAGAGATTCTAAGTGGTCAGACGGACAGCCAGTAAAGGCACAAGATTTTGAATATGCTTGGAAAAGAGCTTTAGATGCTAAAACTGCAGCTGATTATGCTTATCAAATGTATTACTTAAAAAATGGTGAAAAATATAATAAGGGAGAAGCGAGTGCTGATGAAGTAGGAGTAAAAGCAATAGATGATAAAACTTTAGAAGTTACTCTTGAAGCTCCAACTCCATATTTCTTAGAGCTTACTGCATTCCCAACATATTTTCCAGTTAGAAAAGATATTGTTGAGAAAGATCCTGAGGGATGGGCTTTAAATCCTGAAACTCATATTTCAAATGGACCATTCAAAGTTGTTAAGTGGGATCACAATAATGTATTAGCACTTGAAAAGAATGAAAATTACTACGATAAAGATAGAGTAAAACTTGACGGTATAGAATTTTATATGATGACAGAAGCTTCAACTGCTCTTTCTGCATTTGAATCAGGAGAAGTTGATTATATAGAAGATATGCCTACTGAAGAAATACCAAGACTTAAAGCTGAAAGTGATGAATTTAAGATATTCCCACAACTTGGAACATACTTCTATGTATTTAATACTACTAAAGAACCAGTTAATGATCCTAAAGTTAGAAAGGCATTAGCACTTGCTATAGATAGAAAAGCTATAGTTGAAGTTATAGCAAAAGCAGGACAACAACCAGCTTTAACATTTGTTGCTCCAGGAATAAAAGAGCCAGATGGAAAAGAATTCTATGAAAAAGCTAATGATTATGGTTTAAAAGAAACAGCTCAAGTTGATGAAGCTAAAAAATTATTAGCCGAAGCTGGATACCCAGATGGTAAGGGCTTCCCGGAATTAACAGTTATATACAATACTTCTGAAGGGCATAAGGCAATAGCAGAAGCTATTCAAGAAATGTGGAATAAAAACCTAGGTATAAAAGTAAATCTTCAGAATCAAGAATGGAAAGTATTCCAACAAACTAGAGATAGTGGAGATTTCGTTATAGCTAGACATGGATGGTTAGGAGATTACACAGATCCAATGACATTCTTAGATATGTGGTATTCAACAAGTGGAAATAATAATGCTCACTGGAAAAATAAAGAATTTGATAAACTAATAAATGAAGCAAAAACTGCTACTGATGAAAAAGCAAGATTTGAATTTATGCATAAAGCAGAAGATTTAATGATGGAAGATATGATAGTAATGCCAATTTACTATTATACTAATCCAGAAATGATTAAATCTTATGTAAAAGATGTAAGAGTATCTCCATTAGGATTCGTTTATTATGACGAAGCGTATATAGAAAAATAAAATAGGAAAAAATAAAGAAGGCTAAAAGCCTTCTTTATTTTTTTGAAAGGAGATAACTATGAAATTTTTATTTGATGACTATACTAAAACAAAAAGAGTCTATCATATAGTAGCTTTAAGAGATTTGGATTATGTACTCAAAAATGGAATATATTATAATGATAAAATTACATATAACACTAAATATAAAGGATTTCATGATTATATAGATGATTTTAGAAGAAATAACATACCAAATTGGGTAGAAAGAAGAAAATCTATATTTGCAAGCTTAAACTTTAAAGAAAAGCATTACTTTCACTCACATAGTGCAGTTCTTTCGGTAAAAATTAATGAAGATATGTGCTGGATTGCAAATGAAAATTTAGCAAATAAAATTTATGAGCCTTTTGCCTTGAAAGAAACAAAAGGATTTGAGTTTTGTAGTGAGTTTTTACATAATAAAGGAAAAGATATACTAAAAGAATACTGGAATTCTTCTTTGAGCTTTAAAGATAATTTAAAAATAAGAAAAGATTTAGAAGATGGATATGATGCTGAAATATTAATTTGTCATCATATACCTAAAGAAGATATAGAGGTTTTATATATTTGTTCAGATCATGAAAGAATGAATATAGAAGAATTTAAAAAACAATTTTCATAAATTTTTTAAGTCCCAAGATTATAATTAAAAGTAATCTTGGGACTTTTTTGTATAAAATTACAGCAATTATAGTGATATAATATTTATGTTAGTAATTTTATAGGGGGTAATCAAATGAAAATAGGAAAATTAACAACAGATCAACTTAAAAATCTAGTTTTTTCTACATTAAATAAAAAAAGAGAAGAAGTTTTGATTAAACCTAACATAGGAGAAGACTGTGCTATTGTAGATTTTGGAGAAAATGTATGTGTAATGAGTACGGATCCTATAACTGGAACAGCTGAAGAAATAGGAAAGCTTGCTGTTCATATAACTTGTAACGATATAGCATCAAGTGGAGTTGCTCCTATTGGTATTATGCTTACTATAATGGCTCCAGAAGGGACAAAAGAAGAAGATATAAGGAAAATAATGAAAGATGCATCTAAAGAAGCTGATAAGTTAAATGTGGATATAATAGGAGGGCATACAGAAATAACAAATGCAGTAAATAGAATAGTTATATCATCAACAGGAATAGGAAAACAACTAAAAAAAGATATATTATATAAAGATATTCCTAAAAGTGGCGATTTTATCATACTTACAAAAGGTGCAGGAATTGAAGGTACAGGAATTATCTCCTTTGAAAAAGAGGATGAGTTAAAGGATATATACGGCGAAAAAATAGTTAATGAAGGGAAATCCTTACTTGATAAAATAAGCGTTGTAAAAGAAGGTATTATAGCAGGTAAAGTAGGGGTAAGTTGTATGCATGATGTGACTGAAGGTGGAATATTAGGAGCAGTTTGGGAAATGTGTGATCTTTATAATATAGGATGCACTATATATGAAGATAAAATAAAAATAAATAATAGTACAAAAGTTATATGTGATTACTTTAATATAAATCCATTAAGGCTTATATCTAGTGGTTCTATGATAATTGGAGTTGATAAAAATAAATTAGATAAACTAATAAATGAATTTGAAAAAGAAAATATAGAATTTTGTATTATAGGAGAATTTAACAGTGATAACAAAAAGGTTCTTCTAAGGAATGGAATTGAAGAAGAAATAGTTCCTCCAGAAAGTGATGAACTATATAAAGTCATTTAATATTACAATTAATTTACAAACTTTGAGTAAAGTTGACACTGTATTTTTAAAAATGATATCCTTAGAATAAGATGTTGTAAAATGGCTTAAATAGGAGGAGTTTACATGAAAAGATTGAGTTATGTATTTGCTTTTTTAATAGTAATATTTTCATTAGTTTTTAGTACAAGTTTTGCAGATGAAAAAGTAATAGAAGAAAGTTTTGTTCTAGATGGTAAAAATGTTAAATTACCTATTACGAAAGTAAAGCTTGATGGTGTAGAACTTAAAGGTGATGTTCCTCCTGTTATATTAAATGATAGAACTTTAGTTCCAGTAAGGCTTATATCAGAAAATTTAGGTGCAAAAGTAACTTGGGATTCGAAAGAATACAAGGTACATATTAATAAAGATAATAAAGAGATAGTATTAAAAATAGATAGCTATAAGGCTGATGTTGATGGAAAGGAATATATACTTCCTGATAAGGTTCCTGCAAAATTAGTTAGTGATAGAACTATGGTTCCTGTAAGGTTTGTTTCTGAACAATTAGGAGTAAATGTAGATTGGGATAGTGTAAATAGAGTTGTAATCCTTGAAAATAAAAAGGAAGAAGAAAATTATATTAGCTTAGAAGATGTTGAAATAAAAAGTGATGAAATTAAACTAATATTAAGTGATAAAGCATCATATAAGGATATACTTCTTGTAAATCCAGATAGATTAGTAATAGATCTGGAAAACACTAAAATGAATACTTTAAAAGATAAATATGAAGGATTAGGGGCTTTAATAAGTGGAGTAAGAGTTTCTCAATTTGAAGAAAATCCTTTAGTTGCTAGAGTTGTAGTAGATACTAAATATTCTCCAAAATACGATATTACTCAAAATGATAATGAAATTATAATTAAGTTTGATGTAGCTGATAATTTTGCTAATTTTGAATTTAAAAAAACTGATGATAAAGAAAGCTTTATTATTGAAAGAGATATAAAATCTGAATACAAAAGTTTTTATTTAAAAAATCCAAATAGACTTGTTGTAGATTTATATTATACTACATTAGAAATAGAAAATGATGATGAGTTAATAGAAGAAGAAATAAATAAAGATTATATAAACGGTTATAAAGCTTATTATTATAAAGAAGAGGAAAGAACTAGATTAGTTTTAAATTTAAATAGTGATATAAGTATAGATGAATATGAGAAAAATGTTAAATTTTTAGAAGAAGAAAATGATATAAAAATACTGTTTAATTTTTTTAATATAGAAAATGAAAATTTGAAATATGAATTTAAAAATAATAGTTCTATTTTGACAATTATTCAAGATTCTGATAAAGAAGCTGAAGATATAGATTATGATGATTGGTCTAATAAAATAAAGGTTAAGATTAAAAATAGATATGTAGACTTAGATGATGAAGAGGTAAAAATAGATGATGAGTATGTGGAAAAAATAGAGGTAGATAAAAGTTCTAAATACACATATATTGATATAAAGCTTAAAAATAATGTTTTATTCAATATATTAAAACGTGGAGAAGATAAAATTATAGAGATTAAGCTTTATAAGCAAGGACAAATTAATAATGGAAAGCGCCTAGTTGTAATAGATCCAGGCCATGGTGGAAGTGATCCAGGCGCTATATCTCCTATAGATAAAACTAAAGAAAAAGATTTAACCTTAGAAATATCAAAAAAGCTTAATGAAAAACTTAAAGAAAATGGATATGATACAGTAATGACAAGAGATAAAGATACGTATCCTGCTTTAAGAGAAAGAACAGATTTAGCAAATGAAGTTGAAGGAAATATTTTTGTAAGTATACACATAAATGCGGTTGATAATACGGCTATACATGGAATACAAACATTATACTATCCTAATGATGGAGAGTATGCAAATGGAAGAGATAATGAAACCTTTGCTAAAATTATACAAGAAGAATTATTAAAATCAACAAATGCTGTTGATAGGAAAAAAGTTAAAAGACCAAATCTAGTTGTAATTAAATACACCAAAATGCCAGCTGTTTTGATTGAATGTGGATTTTTAACTAATAATGATGAATTAAAATTAATGAAATCACCAGAATATCAGGATAAATTAGTAGAAGGTATATACAATGGGATAGAAAGATATTTTGAAGAAAAGGGAGAGTAAAAATACTCTTCCTTTTCTTATAACGAATAGGAAATTATATTCCTATTTAAATTGTCGATAAATATAAATTCCGTTATGAGTTTCAAAAAAGTCTACATTTAAAATCTTTAGAATGAAGACTTTCTTATTGCAAAAAACTTTGTTCATAATATGGTACCTATTGTATAATAATAAAGTATAGTTATTATATAGAAAGGATGATATTTTTGGATAGACTAGGTGGTAGAAAAAACAATGAAATTAGAGATATAAAAATAACAAGGAATTATACTAAATATGCAGAAGGATCTGTTTTAATAGAAATGGGAGAAACTAAAGTATTATGTAATGCATCTATTGAAGATAGAGTTCCTCCTTTTTTGAAAAATAGTGGAACAGGATGGATTACAGCAGAATATTCTATGCTTCCAAGATCTACTCATCAAAGAAAAGTAAGAGAATCTTCAAGAGGAAAAGTTGATGGAAGAACACAGGAAATTCAAAGGCTTATAGGTAGAGCGCTAAGATCTGTAATAGATCTTAAAGCGTTAGGAGAGAGAACTATATGGATAGATTGTGATGTTATTCAAGCAGATGGTGGAACTAGAACTGCTTCAATAACTGGTGCTTTTGTTGCCATGGCAGATGCTTTATATAAACTATATAAACAAAAGCTTATAAAGAAAATGCCTATAAAATCCTTTATATCTGCTGTAAGCGTAGGAATAGTAAATGGTGAGAATATACTTGATCTTTGCTATGAAGAAGATTCAAATGCACAAGTAGATATGAATATAGTTATGACAGATAAGGGAGAATTTGTAGAAGTTCAAGGAACAGGAGAAGAGTTTCCTTTTAAAAAAGATCAGCTTTATAAGCTTTTAGATATTGGAGAAATCGGGAATAAAATGTTGATAGATGCTCAAAAAAAAGCTTTAGGTCAAATTTCAGATTTGATACTTGGAACAAAAACAGAAGTAGTTATTGCCACTTCAAATTCTCATAAGCTTGAAGAAATAGGAAGCATTTTAAAGGATTTTAATGTAGAAATATTATCTATGAAGGATGTGAATCTTCAGGGTCTTGAAATAGAGGAAAATGGAACTACATTTGAAGAAAATGCTTTAATTAAAGCAAGAGAAGTAGCAAAGAGAACTGGAAAAATAACAATAGCAGATGATTCAGGTCTTATGGTAGATGCAATAGGAGGAAAGCCAGGTATATATTCGTCTAGATTTGCAGGTGAAAATGCTACAGATAAAGAAAATAATGAAAAGCTTTTAAAAATGCTAAGTAATGTTAATATGAGTAAAAGAAGTGCTAGATTTGTTTCTTCTATTGCGGTTGTATTTCCAAATAATGAAGAGTTTACAGTAAGAGGAACTGTTGAAGGAAAAATAGGATTTGAAGAAGTAGGAAATAATGGTTTTGGATACGACCCATTATTTATAGTAAATAGATATAATAAAACATTTGGAGAACTTCCAAGTGATGTTAAGAATAAAATAAGTCATAGATCAGAAGCTTTAGAAAAAATGAAAGAGGAGTTTGAAAAGAGGTTTAAATAAATATGAAAATAGGAGTTATAGGTGATACACATAGAAACTATAAATACATAGATAAAGCTATAGATTATTTAAAGGAATGTGATTTAATACTTCATACTGGAGATAACTTTTTTGATTCTAGGTATATTTATAAGTTAACAGGAATAAATACTATAGGTGTTAAGGGAAATTGTGATTTTGAAGATGTAGAAGATGAAATAGTATTTGAAATTGAAAATTTTAATATATTTTTATGCCATGGACATAAATATGATGTTAAATATGGAATAAGAAGTATAAAAAGAAGAGCTTTGGAACTAGGTGCAGATATAGTTATATTTGGGCATACACATACACCACTTAATTTAACAGAGAATGATATACTTTTCTTAAACCCAGGAAGTATATCACTTCCTAGAGGAACAACTAAAAGGAGTTTTTCTATTATAAATATTGAGGATAAAACTATTAATGTTGAATATATTTATTTATAAGGAGAATTGATATGAGTTATATATGGGGGTATCTTTTTATATTTGTTGCAAGATGTACAGATGTATCTATGGCAACCATTAGAACTATAATGGTTGTAAGAGGAAGAAAGTTTGTAGCGGCAATGATTGGGTTTATAGAGATAATAATATATATACTAGCTATAAATAAAGTTTTAAGTGGAATGGATAATATAGGGAATATACTTTCTTATGCTTTTGGATTTGCAGCAGGAAACTATGTAGGCATATTAATAGAGGAAAAAATGGCAATAGGAACTTTAGTTGCACAAATTATTACTAAAAAAGATATAGAAGGATTTTCAAGCTATTTAAGAGAGAAAAACTTTGGAGTAACAGTTACAGAAGGAAGTGGAAAAGAAGGTAAAATACATATATTAAATGTAGTGCTAAATAGAAAAGACTTTCCTAATTTTGAGGCTTGTGTAGATAAATATGACAAAGATGCTTTTATAACCATAACAGATGCTAGAAATATAAAAGGTGGATATTTTAGAAAACGTAGATTAGTAAAGAAAAAATGACCTGATTTTAGGTCATTTTTTCTCTATATATAAAAAATCATAAGATAAATTGTACTTAAAATAATAGATAAAATCATCAAAGGAAATCCAACTTTAAAATATTCTATAAAGGATAATTCGTGATTATTTTTTTTGAGTATTCCTGCTACTATAACATTTGCTGATGCACCTATTAAACTGCCGTTTCCTCCAAGACAAGCTCCAAGGGATAGTGCCCACCAAAGAGGCATTACATTAATATCAGAAAGAAGAGATATTCTTTCAATTAAAGGAATCATAGTAGCAACAAATGGGATATTATCTAAAAATGAAGAGAGTATAGCTGCTGTCCAAATAAGTACAATAGATGCTAAAAATAAATTATCACTAGCAAAAGAAACTATAATTTCTGCAATATGATTTATAACTCCTACCTTTTCAAGTCCACCGACAAGTATGAATAAGAACATGAAGAAAAATATAGTAGTCCATTCAATTGAATGAAGAACCTCTTCTACATTAGCTTTACTTATTACCATCATTATAGAAGCTCCTATTAGTGCCACTGAAGATGATTCAAAGCCTACATATTGATGAGTCATAAGTCCAATTACAACTAAGGATAATATACTTAAACATTTTATTAAAAGATTTTTGTCTTTTAATGCAAGTTTTTCATCAAATTCAAATATTTTTTTCTTTACATCTTCATCTACAATTAATTGATTTTTATACATAAATTTAAACAAATATACTGTAATTATTAATATTATAAGAGATATAGGGCCTGTATTTAGTATAAAATCTAAAAAACCAATATTTGCAGCACTTCCAATCATTATATTTGGAGGGTCACCAATAAGTGTTGCAGTACCTCCAATGTTAGAAGAAAGTATTTGGGGAACTAAAAAAGGTATTGGATTTAATTTTAAAGTATCTGTTATAACAAGTGTAACAGGAGCTATTAAAAGTACAGTGGTGACGTTATCTAGAAAAGCAGAAAGAATTGCTGTTATAAAACAGAAAATAATCATTATTTTTAAAGGATCCCCCTTTGAAATTTTAGCAGATTTTATAGCTATATACTGAAATAATCCCGTAGTTTTTAATATATTTACTATAATCATCATACCAACCAATAATCCAATAGTATTAAAATCAATAAAATGAAGTGCTTCTTCTTCTGTTAAGATTCCGAATAAAAGTAAAAATGATGCACCTAAAAATGATATAGCTGTTCTATCTATTTTTTCTGAAATAATAAAAATATATGTTGATATAAATATAATTGAGGCTATAATGATTTCAAACATAAATTCATCAGCTCCTTTATAAATAAAATATGCTTTAAATTCTTAATATTTACAATTATAAATAAATTATTCTAAAATGTAAATACTTAATATATTAACTATTTTTTTAAATAAATGAAAAAATCAACTCTCTTGTAAATAAAAAATGTTATATGTTATAATAAAATGGTTATAAAAGAAAATAATGAAAGTTACATAGGAGGAATAGAAAATGAATTCAGAATTAATCAAAAAAGAAAACAATGAAGTTACTTTAAAAATAACTATAAGCAGTGAAGAATTTGAAAAGGCAGTTAACAAAGCATATGATAAATTAAAAGGAAAGTTTAACATTCCTGGATTTAGAAAAGGAAAAGCTCCAAAAAAACTAATAGAAGCTCAATATGGTAAGGGAGTATTTTATGATGAAGCTATAAATATAGTATTCCCAGAAGCTTATACAAAAGCTGTAGATGAAAATAACTTAGAGCCAGTAGACAGACCAGAACTTGATATAGAAGAAATAGGAAATGGAAAAGACTTAATTCTTTCTGTTAAAGTTACTGTAAAACCTGAAGTGAAATTAGGAGAATATAAAGGTATAGAAGTTGAAAAAATTGAATATACTGTAAAAGAAGAAGATGTAGAAGCTAGACTTGAAGAAATGAGAAATCAAAATGCTAGATTAATAACTGTTGAAGATAGAGCAGTTCAAGATAAAGATACAGTTATAATAGATTTTGAAGGATTCGTAGATGGAGAAGCTTTTGAAGGTGGAAAAGGAGAAAATTATAGTCTAGTTATAGGTTCAGGAACATTTATACCAGGATTTGAAGACCAATTAATAGGAGCAAACATTGGAGATGAAGTAAAAGTAAATGTAACTTTCCCAGAACAGTATCATGCAGAAAATCTAGCAGGAAAGCCAGCTGTATTTGAAGTAAAAGTAAAAGAAATAAAAGTAAAAGAAATGCCAGAGCTTGATGATGAATTTGCAAAAGATGTAAGTGAATTTGATACATTAGAAGAATTAAAAAATGATATAAAAAATAAATTAGAGGAAACTGCAAAAAATAGAGAAGAAGCTGAACTTAGAAATAAAGTTGTAGAAAAAGCAACTGAAGTTTGTGAAGTTGAAATACCAGAAGTTATGATAGAAAATCAAATAAACAATATGCTTAGAGATTTTGATCAACAATTACAAATGCAAGGATTAAATCTTCAAAGTTATATACAATATACAGGAATGAAAATGGAAGATTTAAAATCTCAAATGAGAGAAGAGGCTCAAAATAGAGTAAAAACATCTTTAGTACTTGAGGCTATTTCAGCAGAAGAAAAAATAGAAGTTTCTGATGAAGAATTAAATAAAGAAATGGAAGAAATGGCTAATATGTACAAAATGGAATTGGATAAGTTCAAAGCAACTATAAGAGAAGAAGACATGGACTATTTTAAAGAAAATGTAGCTGTTAAAAAGACAATAGACATGTTAGTAGAAAATGCTAAAATAGCTTAATTTTGCAGTAGCCTAATTTTAGGCTACTGTATCTATATACAGGATTTATAAAAAAGGAGGGGTATTTTATGGCATTAGTACCTGTAGTAGTAGAACAAACAGGAAGAGGAGAAAGATCTTACGACATATATTCTAGACTTTTAAAGGATAGAATAATATTTTTAGGAGATGAAGTAAATGATACTACAGCAAGTCTTGTTGTAGCACAGCTTTTATTTTTGGAGTCAGAAGATCCTGATAAGGATATATATTTATACATAAATTCACCAGGAGGAAGTATTACTGCTGGAATGGCAATTTATGATACAATGCAGTATATAAAACCTGATGTGTGTACAATTTGTATAGGAATGGCAGCTTCTATGGGAGCATTTTTATTAAATGCTGGAGCAAAAGGCAAAAGATATGCTCTTCCAAACAGTGAAATAATGATACATCAACCATTAGGTGGAACAAGAGGTCAGGCTACAGATATACAAATACACGCCGAAAGAATTATAAAAATGAAGGAAAAACTAAATAAAATTTTATCAGAAAGAACTGGACAGCCGCTTGAAAAAATAAAAGCAGATACAGAAAGAGATTATTTCATGGCTGCAAATGAAGCTAAAGAATATGGAATAATTGATGAAGTTATAAGTAAAAGACCATAGCCTAAATTAAGAGAGGTGTAAAAATGTCAAAATTCGAAGATAAAAAACATCTAAAATGTTCTTTTTGTGGAAAAAATCAAGAGCAAGTTAAAAGACTTATAGCAGGGCCAAATGTATACATTTGTGATGAATGTGTAGAGCTTTGTGATGAAATAATAAAAGAGGAATTTGAAGAGTCTTTTGAAAATGATGCAAGTAATCTTCCTAAACCTAAGGAAATTAAAGAAGTTTTAGATGAGTATGTAATTGGTCAACAAGAAGCTAAAAAAGCTTTATCTGTTGCAGTATATAATCACTATAAAAGGATATATACATCTAATAAAAAAAGTAAAGATGTTGAAATTCAAAAAAGTAATATATTAATGCTTGGACCTACTGGTTCTGGTAAAACACTGCTTGCTCAAACTCTTGCTAAAATACTTAATGTTCCTTTTGCCATGGCAGATGCTACTTCATTAACAGAAGCAGGTTATGTTGGAGAAGATGTAGAGAATATTCTTCTTAAACTAATCCAAGCTGCTGATTATGATGTAGAAAGAGCAGAAAAAGGGATAATATATATAGATGAGATAGATAAAATAGCTAGAAAATCAGATAATCCATCTATAACAAGAGACGTTAGTGGAGAAGGAGTTCAGCAAGCACTTCTTAAAATATTAGAAGGAACTACTGCTAATGTACCTCCTCAAGGAGGTAGAAAGCATCCTCATCAAGAGTTTTTACAAATAGACACTACTAATATATTATTTATTGTAGGTGGAGCTTTTGATGGAATAGATAAAATAATCAAGAAAAGAACTGGTCAAAAAACCTTAGGCTTTGGTGCTAAAATAGAAAGTAAAAAAGAAACAGATATAGGGAAATTATATAAAGAGGTTCAACCAGAGGACTTACTGAAGTTTGGTATTATACCAGAATTTATAGGTAGGGTTCCTGTTGTTGTAACTTTAGATTTATTAGATGAAAATGCCTTAGTTACAATATTAAAAGAGCCTAAAAATGCTCTTACGAAACAATACTCGAAGCTATTTGAAATGGATAATGTAGACCTTGAATTTGGAGAAGATGCACTAAAAGCGATAGCTAAAAAAGCAATAGAAAGAAATACAGGAGCAAGAGGTCTTAGAAGTATATTGGAGAAATCTATGATGGATATTATGTTTGAAATACCATCTAGAGAAGATATCCAAAAAGTAATTATAACTGAGGAAACTATAATAGATAATAAAGAACCTCTAGTTATATTTGAAAATGACAATAAAAAACCAGAAGAAAGTGCATAAAAAGGGGCTTTATGCCCCTTTTAAAATTGTTCCAATTAACCCAAATCCTATTATTATAATTATTGGATGAATTTTTTTTGAATTTAACAAAGCAAAGGATAATAAAAAAATAATAAAAGAATATAGATCAAATATACTTTTGTTGAATGTAGAATAAGCTGATGATAATATAAATCCTATAGTTATAGGTCTTAAATATTTAAGAACCTTTAATAAATATTTATTATTCTTGTATTTTTCAAGAGCAGGAGATACTATATTCATAGAAATAGTTGAAAAGGTTATTACACCAAGTGTTGCAAAAATACTTCCTAAAATATAATAATATTTATAGCCTATAAATGTAGCACTGTTTATTGCAATAGGCCCAGGAGAAGCTTGAGAAATAGCAAGTACATCTAAAAATTCTTTATAAGTAAGCCAGCCTTTAGATTTAATTATTTCTCTCTCGATAAAGGGTAGCATAGCATATCCACCACCAAAACTAAAAGCTCCTATTTTAAAAAATGCTATAAAAATTTTAAATAAATCTAAGATTTTATACATAATCCTATAATTCCTCCAATTAATATTATATATATGGGATTAACTGAAAAAAAAGTAACTAAAATAAAAGAAGTAATAAAAAATATTATATATATTTTACTTTTATCCATATTTTTAAACATACGAAAAAAAGAATATAAAAGAAGAGATACAACTACAGGTCTTACTCCATAAAAAAATCCTTCTATATAATTTGAATTTTTACTTATATTGTATAGATAGGCTAGTAACAATATAGATAAAAATGATGGAAGTATTACTCCTAAAAGACATATTAAGCTTCCTAGGATTTTATAAAATCTATATCCTAAAAGTAGGGCTATATTAACTGCTATAGCACCAGGAAAACTTTGAGCTATTGATACATAGTCTAAAAAATCATCTTCACTTAAAAGCTCTTGCTTATTTACAATCTCTTCTTCAATTAGAGGAATCATAGCATATCCTCCTCCAAAGGTAACTGAACCTATTTTTAAAAATGTTAAGAATAGTTTAAACATAAATACCTCCTATAAATTATAAAACTATTATAACATCAAAAAAGAAATAAAACTCTATAATTTAGATTATATTGAAAATTTTTTATGGGAAATATATAATAGTATAGACATTTATTTAAATAACTATAAATTTCCTATTAATTAAAAAACTATAAAAAGCTTTAAAATAAAGACTTTTTTACATAAGGAGTGATGTTATGGAGCAAAACTATACGATGAAAGAACATCAATTGCCTCTTATACCTCTTAGAGGTTTAGCGGTATTTCCATATATGGTTTTACATTTTGATGTTGGTAGAGACAAATCTATAAATGCATTAGAAGAAGCCATGGTTGATGAACAGCTTATATTTTTAACATCTCAAAAAGAAGCTGAAGTAGATTTACCTACACCAGAGGATTTTTATCATATAGGAACAATATGTAAGGTAAAGCAAATGTTAAAGCTTCCAGGAGACACTATAAGAGTATTAGTAGAAGGTATATCTAGAGCTAAAATAAAAGAAATTATAAATGAAGAACCATGCTTTAAAGCTACTATAGAAGAAGTAGTTTATGATGAGGAACTTCTTAAAGAAAATAAAGAAGTAGAAGCTTTAATTAGAAATGTATTTGAATCATTTGAAGAATATATAAATATCAGCAATAGAATTTCTCCAGAAATACTATTGTCTTTATCTGATATAGAGGATGCAAGTAGATTCGCTGATACTATAGCTTCAAATATGTTTTTAAAACCTCTTCAAAAACAAGAAATATTAGAAATATTTGATCCTAAAGAAAGATTAGAAAAAATATATAAAATATTACTTGAAGAAATAGATATTTTAAAAATAGAAAAGAAGATAAGCTTAAGAGTTAAAAAACAGATAAATAAGGTACAAAAAGAATACTATTTAAGAGAGCAACTTAAAGCAATTCGAAAAGAACTTGGAGAAGATGAAGAAGTATCTGATGAAATTGATGATTATAAAGAGAAATTAAAAAAGTTAAAAGTAAAAAAAGAAATAAAAGAAAAAATATCTAAAGAAATAGACAGACTGTCAAGATTATCTCCATCTTCTGCTGAATCGGGTGTTATTAGAAGTTATTTAGATACAATTTTTTCACTTCCTTGGAATAAGGAAACTAAAGATAAGATAGATATAAAAGAGTCTAGAAAAATACTTGATGAAGATCATTATGGTCTTGAAAAAGTAAAAGAAAGAATAATTGAATATTTAGCTATAAGAAAGCTTGCAAAATCTATGAAGGGACCTATACTTTGTCTTGTTGGCCCTCCAGGAGTGGGTAAAACATCTATAGCAAAATCAGTAGCAAAATCTTTAAACAGAAAGTTTGTAAGAGTATCTTTAGGTGGAGTAAGAGATGAAGCTGAAATAAGAGGACACAGAAGAACTTATGTAGGAGCAATACCAGGAAGAATTATAAATGCTATAAAAGAAGCAGAAAGTAAAAATCCAGTATTTTTATTTGATGAAATAGACAAAATGGCTTCTGATTTTAGAGGAGACCCAGCTTCAGCAATGCTTGAAGTTCTAGATCCAGAACAAAACAAGGAATTTGTAGACCATTATTTAGAAATGCCATTTGATTTATCTAAGGTTCTATTTATAACTACTGCAAATAGCTTAAGCACTATTCCAAGACCGTTACTTGATAGAATGGAAATAATAGAGGTTTCTGGATATACAGAAGAAGAAAAATTAAAAATATCTCAAAAGTATCTACTTCCAAAGCAAATAAAAGAACATGGATTAGAAGAAGATTTCTTAAAAATGGGAGAAGATACTATAAGAGATATAATTAATTATTATACAAGAGAATCTGGAGTTAGAACTCTAGAAAGAACAATTGGTAAAGTATGTAGAAAAGTAGCTACAAGATATGTAGAAAAACCAGATTTAAAATCAATAAGAGTTAATAGAAATAATTTAGAAAAATATCTTGGAAAGAAAAGGTATAAATTTGAATTAATAAAAGAAAAGCCTGAAATTGGAATAGTTAGAGGGCTTGCTTGGACTTCAGTAGGAGGAGATACTTTATCTATAGAGGTAACCCCTATGAAAGGAAAAGGACAGCTTGTATTAACAGGTCAGCTTGGAGATGTTATGAAAGAATCTGCAAAAGCTGGAATTTCATATATAAGATCTAAATGTGAAGATTTAAATATAGATACTGAGTTTTACAAAACACAAGATATACACATTCATATTCCAGAAGGAGCGATTCCAAAAGATGGGCCATCTGCAGGAATAACAATGGCAACAGCAGTAATATCAGCTTTATCACAAATACCTGTAAGTAATACTGTAGCTATGACTGGGGAAATAACTTTAAGAGGAAGAGTTTTACCTGTTGGAGGAATTAAAGAAAAAGTACTTGCAGCTCATAGAGCAGGAATTAAAAAGGTATTACTTCCTCATGAAAACAAAAAGGATTTAGATGATATTCCTGAAAATATTAAAAAGAAAATGGAATTTGTTTTAGTAGAGAATATGGATGAGGTTTTAGAGCATGCCTTGGTAAGGGAAGGTGAGTAAATTGAAAATAAGATCCGCAGAAATAGTAATGAGTGCTGTAAATAAGGATCAATATCCTAATGAAGGAATTCCAGAAATTGCTTTTGTAGGCAGATCTAATGTAGGAAAATCTTCTAGTATAAATTCTCTTCTAAATAGAAGACAGTTTGCTAGAGTTAGTCAAACTCCAGGTAAAACTAGAACTATAAATTTTTACTTAATAAATAAAGAATTTTATTTTGTTGATTTGCCTGGATATGGATATGCTAAGATATCAAAATCAGAAAAAGCTGGTTGGGGAAAAATAATGGAAATGTATTTAAAAGAAAGAAAAGAGCTTTGCAATATATTTCTATTAGTTGATATAAGACATGAACCTACTAATGATGATAAAGCTATGTATGATTGGATAAAATATTACGGTTATGATTGTACTATTATAGCAACAAAAGCTGATAAAATATCTAGAGGAAAATATCAAAAGCATATTAGTATAATAAGAAAGAAATTAGGACTTAAGGATGAGAAGATAATTCCAGTTTCATCATTAAAGAAAACAGGTTTTGATACTCTATGGGAAGAAATAATAAATATATATACAGAAAAAGGATATCACATAAATACAGATTAAAAACGATATGATTTAAATCATATCGTTTTTTGTTATAATGAATAGGAAATTATAATCCTTTTGAATTGTGGATAAATATAATTTTCGTTATGAATTTTAAGCAACGGAATTCGTTAGAATTCGTTGGCGCCATGAAATTTCAAAAAAGTCTACATTTAAAATCTTTAGAATAAAGACTTTTTTATAATGAATATGAAATAATATGATATGAATTTTTTGTTTTTACTTAATTTTTGAAATATTATATGGTAATATATAAATATATTTATATATATGAATTTTGTTAGATAGGAGTTGAAAATATGAAAGATCCTAGAATAAGTAAACTTGCTAAAAATTTAATTAATTATTCTGTAGAGCTAAAAGAAGGAGAAAAGTTGTTAATTGATGTTAAAGGAGACGATATTGATCTTGCTAAAGAGCTTGTAAAAGAAGCTTATGAAGTAGGTGGTATTCCTTTTGTTTCAGTTAAAAATGATATTATACTAAGAGAAATTTTAATGAGAATAAATAAAGAACAGTTAAAAAGTATGGCTAAATATGAACTTGAAAGAATGAAAGAAATGGATGCATATATTTCAATTAGAGGTGCAAGTAATATAACTGAACTTTCAGATGTACCAGAAGAAAATATGGGTATGTATATGGAAGAATTTATAGGACCAGTACATATAAAAGAAAGAGTAGCAAATACGAAATGGTGTGTTATGAGATATCCAAATCCATCCATGGCTCAACTTGCTGGAACTAGCACAGAAAAATTTGAAGATTTTTATTTTAATGTTTGTAACTTAGATTATTCTAAAATGTCAAAAGCAATGGATTCACTTGTAAAATTTATGGAAAAAACAGAAAAAGTGAAAATAGTAGGACCAGGAACAGAGCTTACTTTCTCAATAAAAGATATACCTGTAGTAAAATGTGATGGAAAGATGAATATACCTGATGGTGAAGTTTATACAGCACCAGTTAAGAGCTCGGTAAATGGATATATAACATATAATACTCCGGCAGTATATAATGGATTTACATATGAAAATATAAGACTTGAATTTAAGGATGGAAAAATAATAAAAGCTACTGCAAATGATACAGATAGAATAAACAAAATATTTGATACAGATGAAGGTGCAAGATTCATAGGAGAATTTGCAATAGGGGTTAATCCATATATAGAAAAACCTATGAAAGATACATTATTTGATGAAAAAATAAAAGGAAGCTTTCATTTTACTCCAGGAAATAGCTATAAAGATGCTTATAATGGAAATAACTCTTCAATACATTGGGATTTAGTATGTATTCAAACTCCAGAATTTGGAGGAGGAGAAATTTACTTTGATGATACTTTAATTAGAAAAGATGGGTTATTTGTTATAGAGGAATTAGAGTGTTTAAATCCAGAAAATCTAAAATAAATTATATATTGATTTACAAGAAAGTGCTATTATTAATTTCAAAATTAATAATAGCACTTTTTTTGCAAAAATATACTAAAATTCGACTGTAAAAATATTTTAATAAATAAAATTAAAATTTACATTAAAAATAACTTGTATTCAATATATAGCTGTGATAAAATATTTTTTAAATTATTTGTCGAATTTGAATGAAAATTTGAAAAAAATATGAATAGGAGGATAATATGAAGGAAAATGAATTAAAAAAGGACCTTGGACTTGTACCTGCATTATCTATAGTTGTAGGTATGGTTATAGGTTCAGGGGTATTCTTTATGCCTACAAAAGTATTTGGTGAAACAGGAGCTCCAGGGCTTGGAATAATAGCATGGATACTTGGAGGAACTATATCTATAGCAGCTGGACTTACTGCTGCTGAAGTTTCTGCTGCAATACCTAAAACAGGAGGAATGATGACATACCTAAAAGAAATATATGGAGATGTTTGGGGATATCTTTTAGGATGGGCTCAAGTACTTATATATATTCCAGCTGTAATGGCTGCTCTTGGGATAATATTTGCTACACAAGCAGTATCACTTATGGGACTTAGTGACAAAATGATTGTTCCAATAGGAATAATTGCAATTATATTTTTAACTATTATGAATGGACTAGGCTCAAAAACAGGAGGAATGATTCAAACTGTTTCTACGATATGTAAGTTGATACCTTTATTTGCAATTATAGTTGTAGGTTTTATAAAAGGTGATGGTGGAGTAGTTAGATTATTTCCAATTTCAGTAGATACTCACCCAGTTGTTACTGGACTTGGTTCGGCTTTAGCAGCTACTATGTTTGCTTATGATGGGTGGATATGCGTAGGGAATATAGCAGGTGAGATGAAAAATCCAGCTAAAGACTTACCTAAAGCAATAATAGGTGGTTTATCAATAATTATGTCTGTTTATGTATTAATAAATATAGCGTATTTATTTGTATTACCAGCACATGTACTTGCATCAACTAATACTCCAGCTACAGATGTTGCTAATATAATATTTGGAGCAAATGGTGGAAAAATAATAACAATAGGAATTCTTGTGTCTATATTTGGAACATTAAATGGTTTTATATTAACAGGGCCGAGAATACCGTATGCAATGGCGGTTGAAAATAAACTACCAGGAAGTAAATGGATAGCTAAATTACATCCTAAATTTAATACACCTGTAAATGCAAGTATATTACTTTCCATATTTGCTATTATATATGCATTATCAGGAAATTTTGGACCGTTAATAGATTTGATAGTATTTATAATTTGGATATTCTACGTTATGACTTTTATAGGGGTATTTATTCTTAGAAAGAATAAACCAAATATTCCTAGACCATATAAAGTACCAATGTATCCTGTAATCCCTATTTTAGCCATAATGGGAGGGTTATATATTATAGTAAATACATTAATAACTCAGCCTAAAAATGCTGTTTTAGGACTGATAGTTACTTTAATTGGATTACCTATATATATATTTAGAAAAAATAAATTTAAATCAGTATTATAATACTAAAAAGAGGTACACTATTGTTTAATGAAATAGTGTACCTTTTTAGTATTACAATTTTTATTTTATAGGACAAGCACAAAATTTATTAAATCTTAATAAAATAAAAGTAGGTTAAAAGCATGAGAATGAATATTAATTGAAAGAGGTTGATATTATGGCTGCGAATTTAAAAAGAGTATTTCCAGGAGGAAACACTTCAGAAGGTTTTTATTCCTACTATGATTATTTGATCGAAAATGATGCGAACAGAATATTCGTGATAAAAGGTGGACCTGGAGTTGGAAAATCTTCTATGATGAAAAGAATAGGACATGAGATGATTAAAAGGGGATACGATGTAGAGTTTCATCACTGCTCATCTGATAATAATTCTATAGATGGGATAGTAATACCGAAGCTTAGAGTTGCCATGGTAGATGGAACTGCTCCTCATATAGTAGATCCTAAAAATCCAGGAGCAGTAGATGAAATTATTCACTTAGGAGATTATTGGGATTTAGAAAAAATGAAAGGGAATAGAGAAGAAATTTTAAAATCTAACAAGGAAGTAGGAAGACTTTTTCAAAGAGCTTATAAATTCTTAAGAGCGTGTAGACCAATAGCTGAAGATATAGTGAATAAATACAAAGAAGCTATGGATTTTGGAAAAGTTAATGTTCAGACAATAAATCTTATTAATAAAATATTTGAAAATATTACCACAGAACCAAAAATAGGAAAAGAGAGACATTTATTTGGAAGTGCAATAACTCCAAATGGTCATATTGAATATACAGATACTATTTTAAATAATATAGGTAAAATATACCATGTTAAAGGAAATATGGGAACTGGAAAATCAACATTACTTGAAAAGATATATAAGCAAGCATTATTAAAAGGATTGGATGTAGAAGTTTATCATACACCTTTAATTCCTCAAAAGATTGAAACTATATTAATTAAGGATATTAACATTGCTCTTACAATAAGCAAGATGTATGAACAAAATAATTATAAAATTATAGATTTAGATAAATATATAGATAATAAAATAATAAGTAAATATAAGGAAGAATTAGATTATGATAAAAAAATGTTAAATGATTTATTACAACAAGGTATTTTGAATATAAATAGAGCTAAAAAAGAACATGATATTATGGAAACATATTATATTCCTAATATGAAATTTGAAGAAATAGAAAAACGAAAAAATGAAATACTAAAAAGAATATTAAGCTATGAAAAATAATTTGTAATTTCATAGTTATTAAAAAAGTCATGACATTGCTTTTAAGAAATGTTATGACTTTTTTTTATAATAAATAGGAAATTATAATCCTTTTGAATTATGGATAATATTGCTAAAAACACTACATCATCAACTATTTTGAGCAACGGAGTCCGTTAGGACTCGTTGGCGACATGAGCCATGCGATAGCATGAAGCGAATTTTTTTATTTATTAGTTATAAAATATGACATTGCTTGACAAAATATAAATAACAATGTAAAATTAAATAAAATACCACCTAGGGGTATAATAAGGAGGTAAACATGAAAATAAATATAAGTGAAGATGCTAAAAGAGAACTTAAAAACTCTCTAGAGAAAAAAGGCGTAAAGAATCATCCATTAAGAATATTTATACAATCATTTGGATGAGGTGGCCCAGCTTTATCAATAACTCTGGATGAGTTAAAAGAAGAAGATATTGTAGTAGAAGAAGAAGGATTTAAATTTTTAGTAGATAAAGATCTTTCAAAAAATGTATCTCAAATAAATATTGATTATTCAAATTCTTGGTTTAGAAAAGGATTTAGAATAACATCTGATTTAGATTCTGGAGGATGTTAGATAAAATACCCTATTGTTTTAAAACAATAGGGTATTTTTAAGTAAATAGCTATATTGTATCTGGGTCTTTTTCAAAATAAACTCTTTTACATTTATTTTTATATTCTTTTATTAATTTTTCCATTTCATCTATACTATCATTTAGTTGATTAAATATTTCATGAGGAATATTATAGTAAAGATACAAATCTTCAAAATGTCTTAGTGCATCGTTAAATCTTTTGTTCACATTGATAAAATCATTAAAAACTGTAGAATTAGATGCATTTTTAAATTGGTTTATATCATGTTTTATTACAGTTATGATTTGATCTTTATTATGATAAGTTCCCATATTCATAGGATAAGGTGATATTCTTTGTAAAAAGTAGTTGTCAGAATTATTTATATGATATACATATTCTACTAGAGTTCCTTTTATATCAAATTTAACATAGCACATTATTCCTCTGATAACTTTAACATCTCCACCCATTTGATTTAATATCATCTCGTGCTTAGACATTTCGGTTTTAAGATAAGCATTTTTCATTCTATTTCCCTCCTTTTAAACAATAAGAATAATATATTTACTATGATTATATATAATTCCCATAATAAAAATTAATAATAAACATGTGTGTATATACTTATTATATTTTAAATTTTGTAAAATTTATATATTATTTATAACGAATAGGAAATTATAAATTTTTTAAACTGTTGATAACTTTGGTAACTGAATAAAAGTATCAACTATTTTGAGCAACGGAGTCCGTTAGGACTCGTTGGCGACATGAGCCATGCGATAGCATGAAGCGAATTTTTTTATAATGAAAATGAATAGGAAACTATTAATCACAAATTTTGTAAAATATTGAAATGAAGTTTCATATACAATATATAAAAAAAGTGATAAAATTATATTTAGTTAAATTTAGAAAAAATTAAAAATTTATAGGAGTTATTGTTATGGTTTTGTTATTTCAAGGGATAAATTTAGTTATATTATTTTTAGTTTTAATTATTCCATCAGTGGGTACTTATTATTTTATAAAATATTTAAGAAATAAAGAAGACAATAAAGATGAAATTTTAGCAAGAGTAATACTTTTAGAAAAAAGAGTAAAAGAACTTGAAGATTATATAAGTGATTCAGAATAAATAGGAGGGATTTTATGAAAGGGACTGTTGTTTTAACATGGCTTAAAACATGCAGAAAAATATATAATGATGAAGTAGTAGATAAAGCTATGGAAAGTTGTGGAATAAGCAGAGATAAGACATTTTCACCAATTGAAGACATTGATGATTCGATGATTTATAGTATTATAGAAAATATAGCTAAAGAAGTTAATACTGATTTATCAAGTATTTGGAAAAATATAGGTAGAGATAATATAATTACATTTGCAACTGATTATCCTGCGTTTTTTAAACATGAAAGCTTATATCAATTTTTAAAATCAATGAATGATGTTCATAAAATTGTTGTAAAAAGAATACCAGGAGCAAGACCTCCAGTACTTGATTTAGAGCCAATATCAAAGCAAGAAGCAATATTTGTATATAGTTCAAAAAGAGGAATGTTTAATTACTTTTTAGGGTTAATTGAAGGAGCTGCAAAGTACTATAATGAAAATATAAAAATAGAAGAATTAGAAAAAAGCTCTTCTCAATTAAAAATAAAAATAACATTTGAAAAAGAAATATACAATAAAAAAGTATTTAGATTAAATAAACTTATGTCATTTGGATTTATAAAAGATATACATGTAAAAACATCAATATTGTCTATGGTCATCTTTACAATATTAAGTTTACCTATTAAATTTATAGCAAAAGAGTTATCATTTTATTTTTATCCTGTAATAGGGCTTTTTAGTTTTTTAATCTCATCTAAAATCCTTAATAGACCAATGAATACAATATTAGAAGAACTTGAAAATATAAAATCACATAATTATGTTGAAAGTGGAGAATTAATATCAAATGATATATATGAAGAAATGTATAATACATTAAATGAGTATAAGGATATTATAAGAAAAGATTTTGTAGGGTTTAAAGGACTTACAGATGAAATGAATACTTTCAGTGATAATTTAAATACAATAGCAAACAAAATGGATTATACATCAGAAGAAGTATCAAATGTAGTAGAACAAGTTGCAACAGCAGCAATTACTCAAGCTGAAGAAACTGAAAATGCAGTAAATCTTTTAAATGATAATATAAATGGAATAAGAAATATAGCTCAAATGGAAAATGAAAATAAACAGGAGCTTGAAAATTCTGTTGAAAAAATAGAACAAAGCTATACCCATGTAAAGTCTACAACAGATAAATTAAATGATATATTAAAAAGCTTTGAAGAAGTAAAAGAAAACAGTATAAATCTTCAAAATAAAGCTAGAAACATAACTGATATAGTATCTATAGTATCTTCTATTGCTTATCAAACAAACTTATTAGCACTGAATGCTTCAATAGAAGCTGCAAGAGCAGGAGAACAAGGTAGAGGTTTTGCTGTTGTTGCTGAGGAGGTAAGACAGCTTGCTGAACAATCTCAAGATGCAGTAAATAAGATAAATTCTAATTTATCAGAATTTATAGGAGAGATAGAAAATCTTGTATCTGATGTGGGAAAAGAATTTATAGTATTAGAAGAGGAAAATCATAAGCTTAATGAAGCCGTATTTGAAAGTAGCGTAGCAAATGAAAAAATCAAAGAAGTAGCTAAAAAAATGATAAAAACAGCAGAATATCTTCAAAGAGAAACTGATTCTATATCATCTATCTTTGAAAATATGGAATCTTTAGCAGCAATAGCTCAGGAGAACTCTGCTTCATCTCAAGAAGTAAGCTCAAGTGTTACTACGTATACAGAAGAAATTAAGAATCTTACAAGAAGTATAGCTGAATTTAAGAAGATTACAGGAAACTTTAAAGAAGATATAGATATATACAAAATATAATTAAATATAAATAATTTAAAATCCTAACTGTTATTTTAAAATACAGTTAGGATTTTTTTAGGGCTTAAGAATTAAAATTGTGTTAAATCCATATAAAATAATAAAAAAATGTCAAAAAAGGATGACGAAAAATGAATTATAATGATAAAATATATAGTATTAATATTTATGTAAAATTCAAAAAATAAGGAGGGGTTATATGAATCCTAAATTTAATATGAAAGGGAATTCTATTAAATTTAAAATCACAGCAATATCTTTAGTTGTATTGTTTTTAACAATAACTACATTAAGTGTTTTATCTATTCAATCAGTAAACAAATCAATAAAAAATCAAATGAAAGAAGATGGAATGGCACTAGTAGAGGAAATAGTAAGTCAATTAGAAAATAGTAATTTAGCAATAGAACAAATAGATAATCTTTTAGGAGGAAAAGTAATATCAGTAGCTCATTTAGTAGCACACAACAATAATATTTCAAATGAGTATTTAATAAAAATAGCTGAGCGTGTAGGTGTTTCTGAAATAAACGTAACAAACCCACAAGGAGTTATAATATATTCTAATTTGCCTGAAAACGTAGGATATGAGTATCCACAAGAACATTCTGTATATGCTTTATTAAGAGGAGAAAAAAATGAAGTGATTGAAAAAATAAGAAAAAGTGATGTTTCAAATGATTATTATAAATATGGAGCAGTATCTTCAGATAATGGTGGAATTGTTCAGGTTGGTATACATGCAAATGAAATTGAGAATATAAAGTCTAGTATAAATGTACAATCAATAGTTGAAAAAACAGGCAAAAAAGAAAATATTGTATATGCTCTTGTAATAGATAAAAATCTAAAAGCAATAGCTCATAGTGATACAAGTAGAATAGGAATAGATTTAACAGATAAAGGAAGTAGAACTGCTGCAGTAGACGGAAAGCCGTATACTTCAGAATATATATATAAAAAGGGAACTGTTGATGAGCAAACAGTTTATGATGTATTATTACCACTATACAGAAATGGAAATCATATAGGTGCTGTAAATATAGGTATATCTATGAAAAACTTAGATGAAGCATATAAGTCAATACTAATTAAATCTTTAATTGTAGCAATTTTATCTTTCGTAGTAGGAGGATTTATATTAGTAAGATTAATAGGAAGAATAACTAACCCTTTTAAAAATCTTGCACAAATTTCAAATAAAGTTTCAGATGGAGATTTGACACAAAATATTGAAGTTAAAAGTAATGATGAAATTGGTATTCTTGCATCTAGCTTTAATAAAATGATAGATAATTTAAGAAATATGACAAGTAAAATTCAAGAGGTTTCAGCAAACGTATCATCTTATTCACAGGAATTACTTGCAGCAAGTGAGCAAGCTTCAACAGTTTCAGAACAAATAGCCATATCAACTCAAGATATAGCAGATGGAGCTGAAAATCAAGCTAGAGCAACTAATGAAGTTTTAAATAATATTAAAGAAGTTGTATCAGGCATGGACAATATAAAAGAAGAAGTTACTATATTAGTTAATAATTCAGATGATACAAGTAAAATAGCATTAGAAGGTAGAGAAAAAATGAAAAACATGGTAACTCAGATACATGTTATAAAGAATAGTGTAAATTATACTTCTGATGTAATGAATGATCTTGAAAAAGCATCTGATGAAATAGGAAATATATTACAGGTTATAAATGATATAGCAGATCAAACTAACTTACTTGCATTAAATGCAGCTATAGAAGCAGCAAGAGCAGGAGAAAGTGGAAAGGGATTTGCAGTTGTTGCAGATGAAATTAGAAAGCTTGCAGAGCAGTCTATGAAGTCAGCAGACCAAATAAGAGATTTAATAACAAAAACTCAAGAAAATACTAAAAAAGCACTTGTTTCTATAGAAGAAGGAAATGTAGAAGCACAAAAAGGAGAAGCAATAGTAAAAGAAGTAGGAAATTATCTAAAAGAAATATTAGATGCAGTTGATATTACAAAAGATAAGCTATACACAGCTAATGAAAATGTATCACAGTCAAATACAAAAGCACAAAGCATAGTAGGCTTTGCACAAGAAATAGAAAGAATAGCAACAGATTCTGCGGCAAATACACAAGAGGTTGCAGCATCAAGTGAAGAGCAATCAGCAACTATAGAGCAAATAACAAGATCAGTAGAAGAATTATCTAGTATGGCAAGAGATCTTGAAGAAATCACTAAGAAATTTAAATTAAACTAATTAATATCATAAAAAGGTCCTGTATTGTTTTGATAATTAGAAAAAACAATACAGGATTTTTTGCAATTAGAATAATATTAGGGGTTTTGAGAATTTTAATAGTGTTAATTTAACTAAATTTAAGGTATTATATAATTAAATTATAATATTAATATTCAAGGAGTTAAGACTATGAAAAAGGGATATTTATTCATAACAATACTTACTATATTCTTAGGGATAGCTATAGGAATACAGATTAAAAATAGTTATAATAATGAGCTTGAACTTTCTTTCTCTGATAGACAACTTGTAGATGAACTTAACAAAACAAAGCAGGAAAATAAAAAGCTTCTCCTAAAAAAAGAATACTTTAATTCACAAATTGAAATATTAGAGAAAAATAGGTTAAAAGATGAAGTTACTAAAGAATTAAAAGAAGATGTAGATGAATTGAAAATGGCTTTAGGGTATAAAGACGTTCAAGGACCAGGAATTATAATTAGAATAGATATACAAGAAGATATAAACTTAGGTTTTTTAATGGAAGAAAAAAATTTTTTAATTACACTTATAAATCAAATAAATGTTTATGGAGGTGAAGTTATATCAATTAATGAACAAAGAATTACTCCTTATTCAGAGGTAACTTTAGCAGGTAATCATATAAATATTAATTCTGTACCTATAGCCCAGCCCTATGAGATAAAAGTAATAGGAAACAAAGAAAGATTAAATAAATATATTAACGATGACAACTTATTAATTGATAATATGAAAAACTATAATCTTAATATAAATATAAAGGCACGTGATAAAATAATTATTATAAAAGCTGAAAGAGAAAAAAAATTAAAATATACAAAAACAGAATTAAATGTTGAATTTTAATGTAAAAATAAGTAAAATTATAATATGTTATATAATTTTGTATAAAAATGATGAAAAAATTAGTAGGTGATTTAAGGGATGCAAGATAAAAAATTAAAGCTAGGAGAACTATTAGTAACAGCAGGAAAAGTAACACAGGATCAGTTAAAAGAGGCTCTAAAAGAACAAAAAATTTATGGGAAAAAGCTAGGTCAAATACTTGTAGACAAAAATATTATAACAGAAGAAGAAATTATAGAGGTATTGGAGTTTCAGTTAGGAATCCCTCATGTTAATTTGGATAAATTTATTATTGATGCTCAAATCCCTTTACTAATAACAGAAAATCTTGCAAGAAGGTATACTTTAATACCTATAAAAAAGCAAAGAGGAAAGCTTGTTGTAGCCATGGCAGATCCTCTTAATATATTTGCAATAGATGATGTTAAAATAGCAACTGGAATGGATATAGACCCTGTTATATGTACTGAAAAAGAAATACTAAATGCAATAGACCAATACTATGGCAAAGAAGTAGCAGAAAAAGCAATAGAGGATTTTAAAAAACAATATAATCTTGATAATATACAAGATTTAGATGAAGAAATACTAAATGATATCAATAATGCTCCTGTTGTTAGACTTGTAAATTCTATAATAAAGCAGGCAGTGAAAGCAAAAGCAAGTGATATACATATTGAGCCATTTGAAAATGATGTAAGAATAAGATTTAGAGTGGATGGAGAGCTTCAGGAGGTTATGACTACCGCAAAATCAACTCATTCAGCAATAGTTACAAGAATTAAAATAATGGGAAAAATGAACATTGCAGAAAAAAGACTTCCACAAGATGGTAGAATAGAAATAACTATAGATAGACAAGAAATAGACCTTCGTATTTCAATACTTCCAACAGTATTTGGAGAAAAAATAGTTATAAGACTTCTTGATAGAAGTGCATTTTTACTTTCAAAAAATCAATTAGGATTTACATATAAAAACCTAGAAAGATTCGATAAATTAATCAAAAATCCTAATGGAATCATATTAATTACAGGACCTACAGGGAGTGGGAAAACTACCACACTTTATACTATATTAAGAGAATTAAATACAATAAATAAAAATATAATTACAGTAGAAGATCCTGTAGAGTATAAGCTTCACGGTATAAATCAAGTTCAGGTAAATAACAAAGCAGGGCTTACTTTTGCAAGTGGACTTCGTTCTATTTTAAGACAAGATCCTGATATTGTAATGATAGGTGAGATAAGAGATAGTGAAACGGCTCAAATTGCAGTAAGAGCAGCAATAACAGGACACCTTGTTATAAGCACAATGCACACAAATGATGCACCGTCTACAGTAACTAGACTTGTAGATATGGGAATAGAGCCATACCTTATATCAGCATCAGTTGTCGGAGTAGTAGCACAAAGACTTGTTAGAAAAATATGTGATAAATGTAAAACATCTTATACTCCTAGTGAAAAAGAAATAAAAACCCTTAAATTAAAAGAAAATGACCTTCTTTATAAAGGAACTGGATGTGTACACTGCTATAATAGTGGATATAAAGGAAGAACATCCATTCATGAAATAATGAATATAAATAAAAATATAAGAAGCTTAATAGATGAAAAAGAAGGTATAGATAAATTAAGAAAAGAATCAATAGATGATGGAATGATAACTCTTAGAGAAAACTGTAAAGAACTTGTACTAAATGGTGTAACAAGCTTTGACGAACTTATGAGAGTAACATACACTAATAATTAGGTGATGGATATGAATATATATGACTTACTTGAAAAAACAATAGAAATGGGAGCGTCAGATCTTCATATAACAGTAGGTTATCCTCCTGTCATGAGAATTAATGGAAAACTTATTAAATATGGAGAAGAAATACTTCTTCCAGATGACAACATAAAGCTAGTAAAGCAAATAATAGATGAAGAAAGATTTCAAAAGCTAGAAGAAAAAGGAGAACTAGATACTTCAGCTTCTTATCATAAACTAGGAAGATTTAGAGTAAATATATTTAAACAAAGAGGAACTTATTGTATGGCTATAAGGTCTGTAGCACTTAATATACCTTCTATGGAAGAGTTAGGACTTCCACCAGTTATAAAAGATTTAGCAAACAAACAAAGAGGTCTAATACTTGTAACAGGCCCTACAGGAAGTGGAAAGTCAACAACACTTGCATCAATTATTGATTATATAAATAAAAATAGGAGTTGTCATATACTAACTTTAGAAGACCCTATAGAATATTTGCATAAGCATAATAAAAGTATAGTAAACCAAAGGGAAATAGGAATGGACTCTAAATCATTTGCAAATGCACTAAGAGCGTCTTTAAGACAAGACCCTGATGTAATACTAGTTGGAGAGATGAGAGACTTAGAAACTATATCAATTGCTCTAACAGCAGCAGAAACAGGGCACTTAGTACTTTCAACACTTCATACAATAGGAGCTGCTAAAACTATAGATAGAATAGTTGATGTATTTCCACCTCATCAACAACCACAAATATTAGTTCAGCTTGCAGCAGTTCTTGAAGGAGTTATATCTCAACAGTTAATACCTAAAATAGATAATAGTGGAAGAGTTGCCGCTCTTGAAACAATGGTAGTAACTACAGCAATAAGAAATCTTATAAGAGAAGGAAAAACTCATCAAATACAAACATCTATACAAACAGGAACAAAATTTGGAATGCAGACAATGGATAGTGCATTAAGCAACTTATATTTAAGAGGAGTTATATCTAGAGAGTCACTATTAACTTATGCAGTAGATAAAGATATGGTTAGTAGATATACAGGAGTTTAAAGTAAAGAGGTGAATAAATGCCCAATTATAAGTATAGTGCTATAGATAAATCAGGAAAAAAAATAGAGGGAAAGCATACTGCAAACTCTAAAGAAGAAGTTTTATTAATGCTTAGGCAAAAGAATTACTACCCAACCAAAGTAGAAGAAGATATTGGAAGTAAAGAAATAAGACTTTCTGATATGTTTAGAAAAATAAAAACAAAGGATATAGCAGTTTTTTGTAGACAGTTTTATACTTTATTAAATGCAGGTGTTACAATAATTAACTGCCTAGATATATTAAGACTTCAAACTGAAAATAAAAAATTTGCTAAAATTATTGGTAATATACATGATGATGTTCAAAAAGGACTTACATTTTCGGAGGGATTAAAAAAGCAAAAAGACATTTTTCCAGACCTTCTTATAAACATGATAGAAGCAGGAGAAGTAAGTGGTAATTTAGATGTAATAATGGAGAGAATGGCAGTTCATTACGAAAAGGAAAATAAAATTAATAATAAAATAAAGGGAGCCATGGCGTACCCTATGATTCTAAGTATAGTAGCAGTAGGGGTTATAGTATTTTTATTGACATTTGTAATGCCAACATTTGTTGGAATGTTTGAAAGTAGTGGAGTACAGCTTCCTTTACCTACTAGAATACTTTTATTTATAAGTGAAATAATTAAAAATTACTGGTATATACATTTATTGACACTAACTGTCATAATTTATGGTATAATTAAGTATATGAAAAGTGATAGAGGTAAGAGTTTTTTGGGTATTATTAAATTTAGAATACCAATAGTTAAAGGGTTAAATCAAAAAATAATCACATCTAGATTTACGAGAACATTATCAACATTATTATCAAGTGGAGTTCCTTTGATACAGTCCCTTGAAATTGTATCAAAAATTGTTGGCAATATAATTGTAGAAAAAGGAATACTTAAAGCTAAGGAAGAGGTTAGAAAAGGTATAGACTTAGCCACTCCTATTAAAAATATTGGAGTATTTCCTCCAATGGCTACTTCAATGATAAAAATAGGAGAAGAATCAGGATCCCTTGATGAAATACTAGAAAAAACAGCAAACTTTTATGATGAAGAAGTAGAAACAGCACTTGAACAGTTTACAAAGCTTTTAGAACCATTAATGATAGTTGTTATGGCTGTAGTTGTTGGATTTATTGTTATAGCCATGGTGCTTCCAATGTTTGATATGATGAATACTATTGAGATGTAATTATATAACAAGTAAACTTGTTTTAAAGTTAACTTTAAAACTTAATATAGTGGAAACTATGAAGTATCTTCTGTATTTGGGCACCTGGAGGATATGGAGTGAGTGGTGCAACCGACCGCCAAGTATTAAGCAAGTTATTTGTTTAAATAGTTGGCTTTTTTTGAACAATGGAGTCTGTTAGGACTCGTTGGCGACATGAGCTATGCGTTAGCATAAAGCGAATTTTGAAAGGAGGTGAAAATGTGTTAAGAGCTATTCAAAAGAGATTAAGAAATAAAAAGGGATTTACGTTAATTGAACTTATCGTAGTTTTAGCAGTATTAGGAATAATTGCAGCTATCGCAGTACCTAATTTTACTGGTGTTAAAGATAGTGCAAAGAGAAAGGCTGACGAATTATCTGTAAAAACTATAAATAAAGCTATACAGTTATATATAGCAGAAACAGACGATGAAGATTTAAGTGAATTAAAAAATGGCAACGAAGCTGCTACAAAAAGTGTTGAAAATATGGTTAAAGCTCTTCAATCTAAAGATTATTTAGAAGATGATTTTGAACTTAATAATTTAGGCAACTATGATATTACGAATGGAAGAGTTGTAAAAAAATAAAAATCAACAGTTAAATTTAAAAAGATTATATTGAATATAGTATTAAATATCTAGCCTCATGTGAGGCTAGAATATATTTTAAAAGAAGGTGAGAAAAATTATTTCACTAATTTTCACACTAGGCCTATTAACAGGCTCATTTTTAAATGTATGTATATATCGAATACCAAGAGAAGAATCTATTGCATATCCACCTTCTCATTGTCCAAAATGCAATAATAATTTAAAGCCTATAGATTTAATTCCAGTTTTAAGCTTTTTATGGACAAGAGGTAAGTGTAGGTATTGCAGTAGTAAAATTTCTATAAAATATCCTTTAGTTGAAATATTAAATGCAGTAATTTATTTAACATTATACCTTAAATTTAGTCTTTCCATTTTATTTATAAAATATTCAATTCTTTTAAGTATTCTTATAGTAGTTTCATTTATTGATCTTAAGCATCAAATAATACCTGATAAAATCATAATTTTTGGACTTATATACAGTTTTATACTAAATATATTATATAATTTTAAAGTTAACATGTTAAATGGGACAATAGGACTAGTTATAGGTGGAGGAATATTTTTAATTATAGCATTAGTAACTAACGCCATGGGTGGTGGAGATATTAAGCTCATGGGAATGTTAGGTTTTATTTTGGGATACAAAAGCATTATATTAACAACACTTTTATCCTTCATAATAGGGGCAGTTGTATCTTTAATATTAATAGCATTAAAAATAAAAAGCAGAAAGGATTTTATTCCTTTTGGGCCATTTATAGCCATGGCATCACTTATAACAATCTATTATGGTAGTGAAATTATAAATTGGTATTTAACTAAAGTAATAATTTAATAGGGGGAATAAATTTGTTTAGTAGCAGTGTTTTATCTATAGATATAGGAAATAAAAATACGAAAATTGTTGTAGGAAAACATCAAAAAAATAGTGTATTAGTTGAAAAAGCCATGGTGATTGATACACCCCTTAATTCATATAGGGATGGAAATATACTAGATATAAACAGCTTAAAAACAGCTATAAGTAATGTTTTAGAAAGTGAAAAAATAAAAGCTAAAAAAACAATTTGTACAGTACAATCTACGTCTATTATTACAAGAGAAATAGTACTTCCTATTGCTAAAAAGGAAGAAGAAATGAAGACAATGGTACAATTTGAAATAGAGCAGTACCTTCCTATTATGTTTGATGATTATGTAGTAGAATACAAAGTTTTAGAAGAATTTATAGAAGATAATATAAAAAAAGGAAGAATAACTGTTGTAGCACTTCCTAAAACAATAGTAGAGGCTTATTTAAAATTATTAGAAGAACTTAATTTAAAACCAGTTGCTTTAGATATGAATTCAAATGCAATATCCAAATTATATGAATCTAAAGCTAAAATCAACTTAGAAAATTCCAGTTATGATAAAACTGTTGCTGTTATAGATATAGGACATAATTACTTAAATTTAAATATAATTTCTAATGGAATAGCACAATTTAGCAGAATTATTCCGGTTGGAAGTAATGATATAGATATTAATATTGCAAATATGTTTAATCTTTCAATAGAGGAAGCCCAGAAAAGAAAAATAGAAGACTCTACATTAGATACTTTAGAAGCAAACAAAAATAATCTTATTTCATCTCAAATATTAAATGATGCTCTAAAGGGAAGTGTAGATAATTGGATACAAGAGATTAACAGAATATTTCAATACTATATAAATAGAAATAGAGAAAATAAAATAGAAGAAATATATTTACATGGAGGGGGCTGTAAAATTAAAGGTTTACCAGAGTATTTTAAAGAAAGACTTAATATTCCAACCTTTAAAATAGAGAATATATCAAATATCAAACTTAATAAAGCATTAAAAGATATTGAAATTGATAAGTATTTAAACTGCATAGGTTCAATTATACGAAAGTAGGTAGGGAGATTTATGAAGGATTTTAACTTTTTTTCACCATATATTGATGCTAATAAAACTTCAAAAAGGAATAATTTGATTGGAATTTTAAGTTTTATATTATTTATAATGATTATATCTTCTTTTTCAATATGGACAAATATGAAAATTAAAAATTTAGAAAAAGAAAAAGCATCTTATGAAGAATATTTGAATTCAGAAGAAGTAACCAAAAAGATAAAAGAGATAAATGAGAAAAATAGAAAAATAGAAGTCATGAAAAAATATTATGATTCAGTAATGGATATTAATGTAAAAATGGTTGAAGCTGATAAAATAAATACTATATTAATGGGTCAAATAGCATCATCTTTACCTCAAGATGTATTTTTTAAATCTGTAACTATAGATGGAGTAAGTGTTCAAATAAAAGGAGTATCAAAGAGAAGAACATCTATAGCAGAACTTGAACATGAGTTAAAGGATTTAGATATATTTGATTCAGTTCATGTTTCAAATATAAGTAAAAAAGAACAATATGATGAAGAATTAAATGACTTCACATTCACCTTAAAATGTACAATGAAGGATGGTGAAATGTAGTGAAGTTAACAAAAAGAGAAAAAATAATGCTTACAATTTTAGGTCTTTTAATTATTATAGGAGGATACTATAAATTTATATTAAGTTCTCAACTTGAAAAAGTAAATCAGCTTGAAGAAGAAGTTGCTAAAAAAAGAGCTGAGGTTGAAAGAATAAAAATTGAAATATCTCCAAATAGCCATGTTCATAAGGATTTTAAAATAATAAATGCTAAAGTAAAGGAAAGTACAAAGCATTTATTTCCTGTTATAAATCAAGAAAAGATAATAGTAATTTTAGACGATTTATTAGAAAAAGCTAATTTACAAGTACCTTCAATTAGCTTTTCTGAAATAGATATAAATGAAGTTGATGTAAAAAAGCCACAAGAAAAAGATAAAGATTTTTTAATAAAAAATTTAGTAGAAGAATATAAAAGTAATATAAAAGAAAAAAAACTTAAAGCAAATAATGAAGAAAATGAAGACCTACAAGAAGATAAAGAGGAAAACCAAATAGAGAAAATGACTGTGACAATTAATTATAAAGGTAAATATAAAAATATAATTGACTTTATAACAAAATTAGAAGAATACGATAAAAAAATAATAGTGAATAATATATCAATATCTGCTAAAAGTGGAGAAAACAATGATGAAGAGTTAGTTATAGATGAAAAAAATGAAGTAAAAGGAAGTATTTCTTTAGACTTTTACTCTCTTCCCAAAATTCATGAGCAAGATGAAGAATATTTTAAATGGGATTTTGATAATGGATATGGAAAAGATGACCCTTTTGTCCCTTATGCAGGATATACAGAATATAGCAATAATAAAAAAATTATAAACAATGATTTTATAATGACTGTAAAGCCTATATCATCTGATCTTCCTACTGTTATTATTGGAAGAGCCATGGATAAGATGGGAAAAAGCTATGTATATGCAGATAATTCAGGATTTGAAAATGTAGAATTTCAATTAATACAAGTTGATAAAAAATACTATTACAAATATAAAACTCAAGGAGAAAGTTATCCTAAAGATTATGAAAATGATATGATAGAGTTTTACCCTCGTGGAACAAATGTAAATCTTAATATAATAAGTAACAAGAGAAATGGTGAAAAAGATAATAGTGGTATAAATTTATCTTTAGTTAACAAAACAAATCTAAAATTAAATGTAAAAATAGATTATGAAGATAATGAAAATCCTAGAGTAAAAATAGTCAATAAGCTTGGAAATGTTAAGGTGATAAAATGATAAAATCTAATAAAGGTTTGACGCTTGTGGAGCTTATTGTAAGTTTAGCTATACTTGGAATTATTGTAGCTCCATTATCATCTTATTTTGTAAATTCAATAAAAATTAATATGAATTCAGAAAATAGGATGAAAGCAAATTTATTAGCACAAAAGTATATGGAAGAAGAAAAACATAATGATGTAACTAATGAAAAGGATGAAACAATATCAGACGGAGACTTTCAAATAAATAAGAAAGTAGAAAAGTATGATTCTTACAGTATACAAAAAGGAGATGAATTTAATACTGATTGTCAAATCGAAATAGGTATTGAAGATGAAAGGTCTAGAGAAATTAACTTTTATAAAGAGGTAAATTCAATCTCATTAGAAATTGATGAGGATGATAAAATTGATGTTTATTTAAAAAAAGAAAGTGATGAAAGTATAACTGTAGAGTTTAAGCATGAATCTATTACAGTATCAAGCTATAATATAACTTTAAATGAAGATTTAAAGGATATTAATATAAAATTAACCTGTAATGGAAGTAGTAATGTAACTTTTGAAGTATATGCTTTAAATGATGTAAAAACGAATATATATATTATAAAATCCATAGATAGTAATAATTTAATTAAAGTAAATAATAACCAAGGAAAAGTATATGTACACAACAATATTTATGATGATTCAGCTAAAAAAGATGAAGATACATGGGTGTATAAAATTACTATAACTGTTTTAAAAGATAATAATGAATTAGTAAAATTAGTAGGGTTTAAAAATATTAAGTAGGGGCAGATAGTATGATTAGAAAAATATTAAAATCTGAAAAGGGCTCTACACTGACAATGGTATTAATGACTCTTTCTGTACTAAGCGTTTTAGGAACTGCTGTAATGTCTTTAAGTATCATGAACTTAAAAATGAAGATAATTGATCAAAAAAGTAAGACATCATTCTATTTATCAGAAGCAGGACTTGAAGAAGCTTATGCAATTATGATGAATAAAGTTGAAGAAGGAATACAAAAAGGAAATGAAGAAGTTGAGAATAATTTATCAAATTTCATAGCTAGTGAAAGATCAAAAGAATTTGCAGAGCCTCCAGAAATTGCACAAGATAGCCCATTCATCAATTCGGATGGAAGTGTAGATGAAGATAATATTAAAATTAAGATGCAGGAGTGGTTCACAAAAGGATATACTAATTATTTAAATAAAGAAGAAAATAATAAAAATTTACTTAAGAAAGAATTAGAAAAATTAAGTAATTACAGTGTTTTAGATAAAGAGATAGACACTTCAAGAGCAATAATAGAAGTAGAAAACATAAATACATATGCTAAATCTCCTATGATGAATGAAAATGAGAATTTAGATGATTTTGAGGATGAGTTAAACCGATATATAGAATCTAAGTTTGAAATTATTATAACCTCTGAATTTACTCACAATGATATAAGAAAAAAAATAAGAAGTACATTTTCAATAGATATACCTAAATACGATACTCCTTATTACGTAGGTAATGAAATTATAAAATTAAGAGAAAATGTACTTTGGAGTAAAGCCTTGATATCTGAAAAAAATATAGTTGTAGAAGGAAATGATGTAACTATAAATGGAGATATATATGCTTATGGAGATGAGAGCAAAACTAATATAAAAGATAGAGGGATTATAGTAGGAAATAATAATGAAGGAAATTTGGTAGTAAACGGAAATGTTATAACTGGAAGTTATCTTCAAACAAAAGGTAATAATTCTAGTATAACTATAAGTGATGGAGATGTGTATTGCAACACCTTGGCGGTACCACAATTACAGGAAAGTTGTAATATAACAGTAAATGGTAATGTAAACACATATGATGATATAGAACTTAATGGAACCCAATCTAATATAAATATAAATGGTAATTATTATGGTTTTTCATATGGTTCAGATGGTCATGATAGAAGCAGTAGTATAATTGTTAATAGTGACGATATAGGAAAAACTAATGGGTCTAGCATAGAAATAACAGGAAATGGTAAAGAGAAAGAATATTATGGTGCTTCACAAGAAGACGGAAAGGGAACATTCATAGCAGGAACTGTATATATAGCTTTGGATAATGAAGATTATCAAACAGGAGAAAGTATATCTGTAAAAGGAAACTATAAAGGATATTCAAAAGAACTAAATGATGGAAGTAAATATGATAAAAGTAATGTTAATTTCAATTATTTTTCTCCGCTTTACTTAATGGATAGTATCAATAATAGTTCAGATCCTATTTATAAGCAAAGAGGAGAATATTTAAAAGCAGTATATGATAGTGACGATAGTATTTTAAATTTAGGAAATGGTGCTATAGATATTCAAAATATTAAGCATAGCCTTGGAGATTATATAAAGAAAGAGGATATAAATTTATCATTAATGGAAGGGAATTTTACACTTGATTATACTAATGCCTTTGACAAAAACCTTAAAGAATATAAATACTATGTAAATAGAATGGGTGATTCTCAAATAAATATTGATAATATTTTAGATAACAATGATAACAATACTAATTTGGATACTAGATTATATATAACAGATAGAT
The DNA here is from genome assembly GCF_900142235.1 of Tepidibacter formicigenes DSM 15518. GTDB lineage: Bacteria > Bacillota > Clostridia > Peptostreptococcales > Peptostreptococcaceae > Tepidibacter > Tepidibacter formicigenes. The sequence continues at coordinate 39,220 of NZ_FRAE01000015.1, forward strand.
TTAATTTTAGTCAGAACTTTATTCCTGATACACAAGAAAAAAAGCAGAAAATTATAGATGACAAAGAAATATTCTTTGTAAATGATAATTCAAGCAAAGTCTTTTCAATAGTAGGCCCTAGTGATGGAAATCCAGTTGAAAGATATAATGGAGATTATACTATAAATTTAAATAATAAAGAATTAAAAGGAATAATAGTTACAAAAGGCGATGTGTATATATCAGGAAATATTGAATTTACTGGAGCAATAATAACGGAAGGAAATATTTATATAAAAGATAATAATGAAAAAATATTCAATAATCAATACAGTGAAGATTTAAGAAATAACAATTACGTTATAAAAAAAATATGTGAAGATAAAAAAACAAAAGGAACTCAAATAGGAGATTTATTTAAACAAGATGATATAGGAGATAAAGAATTAGATATTGTATATGAATTAGAAGCAAATATAGATGAAAATATTAATAGTTATTACAGATTTTCAGATATTATAAAGATTTCAAGTTGGCAGAAATTAAGATAAAAACTTGATAGAAAGGTTGTAAAACATGAAAACTCTTAAAAATATAAGAGGATTTACTTTGATAGAATTACTTATAGTTTGTGCTATAGCAGGAATTGGAATTAGTGCTGTAGGGTCATTTTTAATATCAAATTATAATTTGTTTTTTAGAGCAGAGGATCAAGTGAATGTACAGTATGAAGCTCAAAATGCAATGAATGAAATTATTAATAAGGTAATGGAAACAAAGGGGATAAAATTAATAGAAGGAGAAAATAATTCAATAACTATAAATACAATTGGAAATCATGAAATTGATAGAATTGTATTTGATTTAGAGTCAGATGATTTAGTATTCGAACATAATAATGAGACAATATTTTATGGCCATGGAGATGATGCAAATACTGTTTTGTCTCAAAATATAGAATCTCTTCAAATCAAGCCTATTTCTACAAGCTATAAAGATTGTAGAGGAATTACAATAACAATTATAGCTGTAAAAAATGGTTATCGTGTTGAAGTTAAGAATGAAGTTTATTTTAGAAATAAAGAGTAATGTTAATAAAAAGGAGGGAGATTATGAAAAGGATATTGAGGAAAATAACAAGTGTTTTTTTAATCATTACTATGATAATGAGCTTATTTTTATCATTTACCTTAGATTCTTATGCTCAAACCCAATTTGATAATAACAATGGTAATTGGAATAAAAAGAGAGAGATTAAAAGGGATACTGATGAAGCTCAATTGATGGTAAGAGTGGGGGATATTGACAACTTTGGTTTTGGTTGGCCTTATAACTTCAATCCTTTTTCTGGGAATGATACATCTGTACACACCTTTCCTTGGAGTACTCCATATAATGAACCTCAAGGATTAGATAGGATAATGGTTGTATCTGGGTATGATTATTATAAATGGGTACAAGTTAGATATTGGAGGTCATGGCCACCTGGATGGGTATATTATAAGAAGAAAGTATTACGCAAGGATCCAGTTGGAATAAAAATAGATGGATATACTGAACAAACTAGTAGACCAAGTAATGAGGTAAAGCCAATAAATTTAAAGTACAGCAAAGATTTAAATGGAATAACTGTAAAAAATGCTATTCTTCAAATGTTTGTAGACGATTTTCAGCCAGGAAGTGCTCATGGAATTACAAATGGGAATGTTCATTACAAAGTCTGGATAGATAATACGGAGATTCCAGAATTAGAAAAAATAATTAATTCATTAGATCAATCAGGGCCTAGAGGTAAGATGATTACTTTTCAGATTCCAGATAGATACTTAGACTTAGTTAGAGATGGAAATTTATCTATAAAAATAGATGATACAAGATCTGGGATTACAGGAGATGGTTATGCAATTGACTTTGTAAAATTATTAATTAATAATAAGGGATTTACTAATACTGGAACTATAGAAGGCTGTGTAAGAGATTCACAAAATGCAAATATAAAAATATCAGGAGCAATAGTATCGGCAGGAGGAGTTGTAAGTACTACTACAGATAGCAATGGTTATTTTAGATTAGAAGATGTTCCAGCGGGTCAGGCTCTTGTAACTGTTTCAAAGCCAGGATATAAATCTCAAACTAAAGCTATAAATGTAGTTGAATATAATACCATAAGAAATCAAAATTTCAATTTAGTGAGAACTGAAAAAATTTCTACACCTATATTCGACTATAACCCTAAAATACCAACAAGAGAAGATGTAATAGTAACTATAAATTATCCAGGAAATCCAGAAATAAAGGAGTATAAAATTAATGATGAGCCATGGCAAGAATATAATGGATTAATTATTATGACTGAAAATGGAATTATTCAAGCAAGAGGAAAAGATATATATGATGAATATGAAAATGAGTCTGAAATAGGAAGGTTAGAAATACATAATATAGATAAAACACCACCAACAGCAATAATAAGATATAGTACAACAGATTTAACTACAGATAATGTAGTAGCAACATTAGAACCAAGTGAGGATGTTACAGTTACTAATAATAATGGGTCTTTAACTTATACATTCACAGAAAACGGAAGCTTCGTATTTGAATTTGAAGATGCAGCAGGAAATAGAGGAAGTGCAACAGCAACAGTTAACAATATAAATACGTTTAAATTAGAAAATTTAAATGTATTAGAAGTTCAACCGAATAGAAATTTTGAACTTAGCGAAGATATGTTTAGTTCTATATCTGAGAATATAACTATAGATAAGATGTCAATGGTAGAGTTTATATCTACTATAGAAAAAATAAATGGTAAATATGATATTGTTTATGTAGGTAATAATGGAGGCGGATATACTCATATAGGTGATAGACCGAATAAGTTACCTCAAAATGGAAAGAAAAATGGTTCAGAGTCAGAAGAATATTATAGTGAAAATGATATTACTAATAGAAAAGCAGCTGACTTAAAAGATTATATAGAATCAGGACAGCTTACTATATTTGATAGTAGTATATTTGATGATTCATTGAATCAAACAAAATTATATAACAATTTTAAAACAGATATTTTAAAAGATAATGTAAAACTTACTAATGATATATATAGTGAAGATATAAAACAACTTTATGTTAATTCAAATAAAAGAATTATTTTTAAAATAACAGATTCTCCTAATGATTATAATGGAAATGAAAATAGTTATGAAAGTAATAAAACTATGAATTTTAGGTTTAATTTAGAAAATTTAAATACTACAAATGATTCATCTAATCTTATGACTATAAGATTATATATAGATAAAAATGGAGATGGATTATTTAAAGAAGATGAAATAGTTGAGCAAACAGGATCTAGAGTAAATGGTCAAGGATACGTTATAAATCATTCTTTACCTGATGTATTTACAGGAATGATGCCATGGAAATTAGAAGTGGAGGATGCTGTGACACATGTTAAATCTTATGAGATAGGTTATCCAGCATATAAGGGAGAAAAGTTAAAAATTAGAGTACTTCAATTAGTTCCACCAAAAAATACATTTAGCATCAAAAGTATGAAAGTTCCACTGAACACAAAATACTATGAAGTTGAAGTAACGGAGTTAACGACTACAGAGTTTAAAAATAACTATCCTAATTCTATAAATAAAGGTGGGGAAATAATCCAAACAAAACTAAATGGTAATTATGACATGATTATTTTAGGATTTGCGGATGGTTTTGAAAATGGAGATTTAACAATTGAAGCAATAAATGAAATTAAAGAATTTATAAAAACAGGGCAAAGTGTAATGTTTACTCATGATACTATGAGCTATCATGTAAATAACTATGGAAAACAATGTAAAAATTTAACTCAGCAATTTAGAGACATAATTGGTCAAAGTAGATATAATAACAATCCTTTAAAAAATAATAACAATATAACTTATGATAATGATGAGTATTACTCTGAGGAGATAGTACATGATTCTTTACCTAATTCTAATAAAATTTCATATGGTTTTACTAAAGGAATTTTAGATGTTAAAAATAATGTGGCTTCAGGTCATCCACAAATTAGCAAAACATATAAATTAAATGAAGGATTATATACAAGATATCCATATATTTTAGCAAACAATCCTCAAAAACAGCTTAATGTTGCAACTACACATGAGCAGTACTTTCAGCTGAATTTAGAAGATGAAGATGTTATTCCATGGTTTACACTAAATGGCGAAAGTAATACTAAATTTAAAAATAGTAATCGTAAATACGTTTACGATAAGTATGATGGAAGAAATAATTATTACACATACACAAAAGGGAATATAACTTATTCAGGTACAGGACATAGTTCTCCAAATGGAACAGGAAATAAATTAGATGAGCATAAAATGTTCATGAATACTATAATTAAAGCATCACGAAGTGCAAATCATGCTCCAACACTAGAAGTCAAAAATCTTGATGAAAATAAAATTATATCTAAGTCTCAAGAAACATTTGAGTTTAGTTTTACAGCAAATGATATAGACGGTGATCCTTTAAGTGGAGAAATATACATCAATGATATATTAGTTAGAAGCTATGGAGAAGGAGATATTAACAATAATGAACCAGTAGGTGTATCAATAACTATTGCAGAACTACAAAGAATTGTAGGAGATAGTGAAGATTTTACAATTAGAATTGTAGTTGAAGATTCAAAAGGAGCAGTAGCAGAGCAAAATGGAAACTTCAATATGAAGTTTGTTGATAATCCAGTACTTAACTTAATTAAAGATAGAGAAACAAAATATTTAGTAGGAGATACAGCTATAATTAAATTACAAGCCAAAACACAAAAAACAAGTGATGATTTAAATACTGAAATTAGAAATATTAATTATAATATTAGTTTTGATAATTCTAATGGAGGAATAGAAATTAGTGATACTAATTGGGAGCTAGAGAATATTATATTTAATCCAGATCCAACCCCGGGTATTCAAGAAAAGGATTTTACATTTAAAGTGAATAAAGAAGGTAATTACAATATAAGTAATACTTTATCATATGAGTATTCAAATTTTAGTGATTTAGGTAGTCAAAATATTAATTATGACTATACTGTATCTGTAAAACAGGGAAAAATTGAAATTGAAGTATTAAATACTGATGGTACTGCTTTTGATAATGCTCAGGTTATGATTACAAAATCAAATGGAAAAACTATAACAGTTAATACTGATGAATATGGATATGTAGCTTTAGAAAATGAATTATCAGGAACAGGAACATATACTATTTCAATACAAGGTTTAGATGAAAAGTATATGGTAAAAGGAAATAATCAAAGAAATGTAAATCTATCATATGATAATTCAGATGAAAAAATAACATTTGAAATAATAGATAAAACTAAAATAGGATTAAACTTAACATCAGAAGGAAAAAATGGATATTTAGTAGGAGATACAGCAAATATTAAATTAAAGGCAGTTGCTCAAAATGAAGATGAAAACTTAAACACTACTATTAGAGATATTAATTATTCTATGACGTACAATACTGATGCTCTAGAATTAACTACCGATAGCAGTTGGGAATTAAATGATGTACAAATTAATGGAGAAAACATTCCTAACAATAAAGAACAAACTAAAGAATTAAGCTTTGACATCAAGAAAGAAGGAGATTATCAAATAATTAATACTGTATCGTATAAGTATCTAGAAAATATGACAGATGTAAGAAATGCTATACATAATATTAAAGTTAAATCTGGTAAAATAAAAGTAAAAGCAGTTAATCATGATAATACTCCTTATGAAAACGTAGAAGTTAAAGTTACTAAAGGTGAAAATGTTATAGCTCAAGGAAGAACAAATAGTCTTGGAGAGTATAATTTAACTGATCAACCTTCAGGAAACTATACAGTTTTAATAGAACTTCCAGGAGGTTTTGAGGCTACAGGTGGTAACTCTAGAAGTTTTAAATTATCATATGATAATGCAACAGAAAATATAGAATTTAAACTTGATGATAGTGCAGTGATAGTTAAAAATGGAGTATTTGCTAATAAACAAGTTAATGAGACTAGTTTAAAAGTAGTAAAAGGATATGACCTTAATTTAGGAGTAGAATTTAAATCTTATGACAAAAAGCCAGATATTAGATTTGAATTAGATGAAAATATTAATAAGATAGAGTTTACTTTATATAGAGCTGATGATTTAAGTTCACCTATAAAAAATATTGCTGTTTATAAAGTAGAAAGAGATATAAATGGGGATGAAATGGGAATTACTAAACTAAGTGATGGCAATGAAGTTATAGATTTAAGTAGTATATCAGGAAATAAAGAATTAAAAATAGAGATTCCTCAAAGTGATACTTTTAATAACCACTATATTTTAGAGTATAAAATATCACAAGATGCACCAGAAAATTCTACTTTAAATAACAGAGTTACAATAAATAAAACAGCAAGTAGAGAATTTGATATAAAAGTTGTACCACTACCTAAATTAGAATAATTAAAATTAAAGTTTAAAAAGCTCAGATTAATCCTCTGAGCTAAATAAGATAAAAACTTTAGAAGAAGCTGTTAAAAGAACACTAGAGTAAATACAAGATAAAAAATATGAACAAGAGCTAATTGATAAAGGTATAAAATAAATAATCAAAATAGGAATTGCATTTAAAGGAAAGGAAGTTTTAATTAAATCTATAGAGAATAGAAAGTAGTAAATTTCATTGCTTTCTATTCTCTTTTTCTTTTAATTGGAAATATAAAAAGGATATTTACATATATTTATAGAAATATAATAAAAGTAAAGAGTAAGGACTGGTGAGAATATGGGGGAAAAAGTTATAGTTTTAGAAGATACTATAACTAAAATGAAGCTTGATTATCTTTACAATGGAAATGAAAAATATCTTAAATTTTGCAAAAAACTTTATGGAATAGACTGTAAAAAGTGGAACAGTTACTTTTGGGAGCTTTATATAGTAAAGTTATTTGAAGAGGAAATTAAAGAAAAGCTAATTGAAATATTAAATGCAAATGATATTTCACAGAAAATATCTAAGGATACACAAGAGGAAAGAGAAAGAATAATAGTATATAATTATATTCAGGGGTATATATTTGGATATAATAATTTAGATTTAACTAAAAAGTTAGATGATATATCAAGAAAAGTATTTTTAGATAAAAAAGCAAATAAGATTCACATAAGTGAAATAATGAGAAGTAGATATATGAGAAATTATAATGAATTCATAAATATAGAACTTGAAAAAACAGATAATAAGCAGGGTATACAGGATATAGTTTATAGGTTTTGTGTAAATGGAATATACCCTAAATTAAAAAAAGTGAATTTTAATAATAGTTCTATATTGATAAAAAATTCACTTTATAATATTGTTTTAAAGGATTGTATAGAAAAAAATAGAGAAGGAATATGGGATGGAATAATATCAAAAGTAATCAAAACAATTGACAAAAAATATAAGATTATAATGTAGAATATTTTAGAAAAAAATGATATAATAAAAAATTGTATCTGTCTAAATTGAAAACTATATATTGTAAGGGAGTGAAAGTTAACTTGGTAGGAAGAAATGATTTATGTCCATGTGGGAGCGGTAAAAAATATAAAAAATGCTGTTTAAATAAAGATAAAAAAACTTTAATGTTAAAACAAAAAATTGATTTTTCACAAAAACATGATAGGGATATTTCACAAAAGTTATATTCGTATTCTAGAAAAGAAAAATTTTATGATGAATATCTAAAGGCTCAAGAAAAATTTTTCATTTTAAATGATAAAGAGATAAATAAGAAATTTTCATCATTCTTTAACACATATTATCTTCAAGATTTTATAACGAGTATGAATAAAACAATAGCTATTTCCTTTTATGAAGAAAATAGTAATAGTTTAAATGTTATAGAAAAAAATATATTAAAAAGTAAATTAAAATCATATATCAGTATTTACGAAATTACAAGTATTGAAGAAGAAAAAGTTGTACTTAAAGACTTGATATTAAATAAAGAAACTTATGTAGAAGATGTAAATATTTTAAAAAGCTTAAATGTTGGAGAATTAATAATTGCTAGAATTGCTAAAATAGTTGAAGTAAATAGATTTTTAGATACGATTCTTTCTATATCACCTAAAATTAAAGATATAATAATTAAAGATATTACTAGTATATATGAAAATAATAAAAATACATATAAAAATATGGATACTTTCTTAATTTACAATACAAATATATTCTACAAATATATACAACAGCTTCTAGAACCTAAAATAGGAGAGTATTTAAGAAAAAATAAAAAAGACAATAGTAATAATATTAAGGAATCAAAAGAAGAAAAAGAAATAAAAAAAGCTAAAGAAAATAATGATGATTCATGTTCAGTAAAAAAACTTGTTAAAGAAAATATAGAAGATGAATACTTAGAAGTAGCATTAACAATTTGGGAAGAATACAAAAGCTCTAATAATGAAATAAAAGGAAATGAAAATGGATGGGCATCGGCACTTGAATATCATACTAAAAAAGAAAAAGGAATAAGCGTTACTCAAAGTGAAATTGCTAAAAAGTATAAAGTCAGTCCAAGTACTTTAGGAAAAAGATATAAAGAAATAAAATCAATACACAATTAATATAGATTATATTAGAATTACTATGATATAATATTTGTAGATAAAGTGCTTATAACTATGTAGAAAGAGGGATAAAAATGAATTTGACTTTAGGAAAAGAAATAGCTGTTTCAACTAGCTATATTAAATCTAACCCTGCTGTGCCTATTTATAAAGGAGAAGAAACCTTTGATAATTTATTTGGTATGATATATCACATAGAAATAGGATTTTATGAAGGTAATGATGAAAAAGTAAAAGAATATATAATTATAGATTTTAAAGAATATGAATTATCATCACAAGATAAAGAAGGTTTAATAGTTAAAGCTAAAGAATATTGTGAAACTAAGAATATAGATTTAGAATCTAAAGGAGAAATATTCTTATTAGATAATGAAGAAGCAGAAAGCTTTGTAGAAAAATTATTTGATAATATGAAATTTATAAGAGGACTTACTACTAAAAGGGGTTAGTCCTCTTTACTTTTGCTACCAATTAAGTATTTTAAAGGAGATGATAAAATGGATTTTATCGGTGTTGAAGAAATACAACCATACGAGAATATTTATGAATATAAAATTTTCAAATATGATGATGTAATAGAACTTGGAAATAATAAAAATTTTATATGTGATTTAAAATTTATAAAGTTAAACATAAATCCTTTATATAAAGAAAAGGAAATTGAAGAAAGTGTTGGATATGCTATAATAGAAAATTTAAATAAAAATGTCGATATAACATTAGAAGATATAGAAAAAAAGATAAAAAAATTTATAATTCGAGAAATTCCACTAATAAATATAAATGAAAAGTCTATAAATGTAATTTTTGGTCTAAATAAATAAAATGAATATTGTTGATTTTTATGCTATCATGGTGTAAATTTATTAAAGGGGGGGTTGTATGCAAAATATAAAAGATTTACAAATCAATATAGAAATATTAAGGGAAAGGTTGAATAAATTAATAGAAGATAATGATTTCAAGCTAGGAAATAGAGAAATAATAGATTTAAGTCAAAAATTAGACACCCTAATAGATACTTATACAAAGATTAGAGGTAATAAATTTCTCTCTTGAAATAAATATATAAGATTTACACTTTTAATATGGAAAAGTCTACTTTGAAATATTTCGAAGTAGGACTTTTATTTTTTTGAAAAAATTATTAATTTAAATATACAATATACCTATATATAGTATAATGTAAAAAAAGGAGGTTTTTATATGGAAGATATATCAATATGGATAGCCATAATGGCTGGTTTTTTGTCTTTTTTTTCACCTTGTATATTACCTCTTATTCCTGCGTATATAACTTATATAACTGGAACATATGTAGAAGAGGAGCTTAATGATAAAAAATTATTTGCGCTTACTAGAACATTAGGATTTGTAGTTGGGTTTTCAATAATATTTATGATAATGGGAGTATCAGCAAGTTTTATAGGAAAACTATTCATAAAATATAAATATGTTTTTAGTAAAATAAGTGGGGTATTAATTATATTGTTTGGGCTTAATATGATAGGTTTTTTAAATATAAATATTTTAAATAAAGAAATAAAAATACTAAAAGCACCTAAAAAAATCTCTAATTGGTTTAGTTCAATAATTATGGGAATGGCGTTTGCAGCGGGATGGACTCCTTGTTTTGGAGCAGTATTAGGATCTATATTAATATATGCTTCATCAACTACTACAGTTTCTAAAGGATTCTATTTATTACTTGCATATTCTATAGGAATGGGGGTACCATTTATAATAACTTCGCTAATCATAAGTAGATTTGGAAAATTTTTAAATAAATATGAAAAAGTCATTCCTTATATAAGTAAATTTAGTAGTATTATAATTATCGGTTTTGGCATTTTAGTATTTTTAAATAAAATGAGCATAATAGCTAATATGTTTATATAATTGGAGGGAATTATGAGTAAAAAAATTATAATAATAAGTATACTTCTAATAGCTGTTTTGGGAGGTACATACTTATTTAATGTAGATAATAATATGAAAGATAATATAAAAAAAGATAAAGAAAATATAGAAATTAAGAATCAAAAGATGGTTGAAAATGGTATATTTTTTGTAGAAAAAGAAAAAGATGCACCAGATTTTACTTTTAAAAATTTACAAGGGGAAGAAGTATCATTAAGTGATTATAGAGGTAAAAATGTTATTATAAACTTTTGGGCTACATGGTGCCCTTATTGTATTAAAGAAATGCCTGATTTAAATAAAATATATTTAGAGAATAAGGATAATGATTTTGTAGTATTAGCTATAGATATTGGAGAATCTAAAGATGTTGTAGATAAATATTTAAAAGATAAGGATTATAAATTTTCTATTTTACTAGATGAAGAAGGAGAAGTTGCTAATAGTTATATGATTAGAGGAATACCTACATCTTATTTTATAGATAAAGAAGGTAAAATAGCAGATATAAAAATGCAAATGATGACTTATGATCAAATGAAGGAAATGGTTGATAAATTAAAATAAGCTGGGACTTTTCCCAGCTTTTAATTTTTATAAATCTTTGATATAATTTATTGAGTTTTTTATAACGAATAGGAAATTATATTCCTATTTAAATTGTGGATAAATATAAATTCCGTTATGAGTTTCAAAAAAGTCTACATTGTAAAATCTTTAGA
>NZ_FRAE01000016.1 GCF_900142235.1 Tepidibacter formicigenes DSM 15518
CAATGGCCATAGCAATATGTATGCAATATTTCAAATGGAAAGGTCATATACCACCACCTAATGTTGAAGCTCTTATTCAAAAGAATATTTTACCTGTACGAAATGGAAGAAAAGACCACCGCAAAGTCAGAACCAAATCGTCAGTAAGCTTCTTATATAGGGTATCCTAAAAACTAGAAAATATGAATCTTTTTAAAACAGAGGACCTCTCTGTCTAATTGCCATGCTTAAAAAAGCTATTTCATAAAAAAATGAGGAAATTGAAAGTTATATCCTTTCAATTTCCTCATTTTTTTCACATCATTATTTGATTAACTTAATGACATTGGTTATATAACAGTCCTTTTTTCCTTTTCTTCTTTTAAATATTTGAAATATTTATTTGTTTCAAATGTTATTACACTGCTCAGTCCTATAATTGCAATAAGATTAGGTATAGCCATTAATCCATTTACAATATCAGCAATTATCCAAATTAAATCTAATTTTAAAAACGCTCCTACTCCAACTAAAAAAATATATATATATCTATATGGTTTTATTCCTTTTATTCCAAATAAATATTCAGTACATCTTTCTCCATAATAATTCCATCCTAAAATAGTTGTAAATGCAAAGAACATAAGTCCTATAGTAACTATAAATTCTCCTACTTGAGGCATAGGAAGTCCTTTTTGAAATGCAAGTGCAGTCATCTGTGCTCCAACATATTCAGATTTGTATGCTCCTGTTAGAACTAATGTTATTCCAGTCATACTGCATATAATAATTGTATCGAAAAATGTTCCTGTCATTGATACTAAACCTTGTCTTACACATGATTTAGTCTTAGCAGCGGCTGCGGCAATAGGAGCAGATCCCAAACCCGATTCATTTGAAAATACACCTCTTGCTATTCCACTTTGAATCGATTTCATAACTGTAGCTCCAAGAAAACCACCCATTGCCGCTGTAGGAGTAAATGCTGATTTTATAATTAAAGCAATAGTTTGAGGAATAGCCTTTATGTTATATATAATAATCATCATTGATCCTATTATGTATAATACCGCCATAAATGGTACTATAAGTTCACATACCTTTGAAATACTCTTTATTCCTCTTAAAGTTACTAATGATACAAGTAGTGTTAATGCCATGGCGCTTACTATTATCGGAATATTAAATGTAACATTTACTGCACTTGTAATAGCATTAACTTGAGGAAATGTACCTATTCCAAAGAAAGCTACCCCTATACCAAATACTGCAAATGCCTTCGCTAAAAATTTATTTCCAAATCCTTTTTCAATATAATACATTGGCCCTCCTGACATTTGACCATTTTCATCTACTTCTCTATATTTTACAGCAAGTAATCCTTCTGCATATTTTGTAGCCATTCCAAAAAATGCTGCCATCCACATCCAAAAAAGTGCTCCTGGTCCCCCTGCCTTTATAGCTGTTGCAACCCCAACAATATTACCTGTACCAATTGTTGCAGCAAGTGCTGTACAAAGAGCTGCAAAGCTTGACACATCTCCATCTCCACTACTATCTTCATCTTTTTTAAATAAATAGTTAATAGCTAAAGGTAACTTAAATACTTGTAAAAGTCCAAGCTTTAATGTTAAAAAAATTCCTGTCCCAACTAATAAAATAAGTAACGGTGGTCCCCATATAAAAGAGTCAATTTTATTAAATATTTGAGTAATATTTTCCATTTTCATCTCTCCTAATTTATATTTTTATTTAGATTTAAAATTAATTTAATTAGGCCCAATTTTATTAACTTTAAAATCATACATAGATATAATATTTTTTACTAAATATAAAAAAAAGCCAAAATAGTATTTTGGCCTTTAAAATAAAAGCCAAATCAAATGATTTGGCCTCTGGTTTTGAACATATTCTAACTAGAATACATCCCCTGTCCTTTTACCTGAGAGTTTCGCTGATTAATTAACCAACTTTTCCCCTTCGGTGCTCAAATAGAGTCTCTCCAGAGGTTCGTCCAACAACAGTTTTTATCCTGATGCCTTCATCCGACACTATTGAATTGTATACAATGTATTATAGCACTTATTTATCATTTGTAAAGTACAAAAGTTATTTTCATAATAATTTTAACTTTCGCAACAAACAATATATTGTAAGTATAGCCAATATATTATAAAATTATTGTGTTAAAACTTAATACACTAATATAAGGAGGTTTTTATTTTGAATATAGCAATAATCGGTGCAGGTAATGGTGGAAAAAATATTATTAAAACAGTTAGCGAAACAAAAAGCATTAATATTGTACTAGTAGTTGATAAAAACTTAGAAGCACCTGGTATACTATTAAGTAAGAAACTTGGAATAAACTACTCCCAGTCCATAGATGATATAAGCAATTATAATATAGATTTAATAATTGAAGCCACTGGAAGTGAAACTATTGCTAATTTATTGACTAATAAATACAGCAATAAATGTAAAATAATTGATTCTACAGGAGCTCTTTTAATAATGACTCTCGTTGAAAAAAATATTGATACTTTTGAAAAACTAAATAATCAAATATCTGTGATAAATAATACTTCTAATATTGTTAAAGATGAATTAAAGGAAATTTTATATTCTACTGATAATATATATAATATAAGTGATATTCTTTTAGATTCTACAAAAGCATCAATCAAATATATAGAAGAAACTGATACCATAATTCAATATGTTAATAAAATTGCAAATCAAACTAAAATATTAGGAATAAATGCTACAATTGAAGCTGCTAGAGCAGGTCAATATGGAAAAGGTTTCTCTGTTGTTGCAAATGAAGTTCAAAAACTTGCCAACAATAGTGAAGAGTTTGCAAAAGAAATAAATGAAATACTAATGAAAATAACACAAGAAATAAAAAAAATAAATGAAGAAGTGTGTAAATTAAAAGATTTTTCTAAAATACAGATTGACTCTTCTAATAAGGTAAATGTAGCAGTAGACCAACTTATAACAGAAACTACTATCTAATTTATAAAGCCTCTATTATTTTAAAATAATAGAGGCTTTAATTATTAAATATCAATTTAATTCATCAACAATTTTTATATCTGTTATTTTACTTTTTTTACCAAGTCTTAACACTTCTACTCCTTGAGAGGTTTTAGTTGATTGAATATCTATATCTTTTGTATTTAAAAATAATGCTTTTTTATTATTTTTAAATACAGTTATATCTACATCATCTTTTATATAAAACATTCGTACTAATTTTGATTTCCCTGAATAAGCTTTAACAAGTTTTTTTCTATTAGTTTTTGTTTCATAATTTGATAGTTCTACTTTTGATATTTTCCCGTTTTCAAAACAATAAATCATATATCCTTCATAATTATTTGATAAAACTATGTAGATAATTTTTTCATCTTTATCTAATCCTAGTACATTTATTAAATATTCCCCTAAAGAGCTTGCTTTACAATCATTAATTTCATAAATTTTTAATTTATATAGATTTCGTTTATTAGAAAATAATAAAAGTTCTTCTTTATTATTTGCTTCTAATTCTTGTATTATAAAATCATCATCTTTTAGTTTTTGATCTGAATATGCCCTTAATGAAGCAAGAGATATTTTCTTTAGATAGTTTTCATTTGTTAAAAATAGTTTAACATTATAATTTTCTATTAAGTGTTCTTCATTTATTTCTTCAATATGCTCTTCACTAATTATCTCTGTTCTTCTAGGTTTACCATGTTTTTTAGAAACTTCTTTAAGTTCATTTATTATAATATTTTTAATTTTTTTATCATCTTCAATAATATCTTTTAATTCCTTCAATTCTTTTTTTAAATTATCTATTTTTTCAATTTGATTAATTATATATTCTTTATTTAAATTTCTAAGTTTGATTTCTGCAATAAATTCAGCTTGAATATTATCTATATTAAATCCTTTCATTAAATTAGGAATAACATTTTTATCTTCTTCAGTATCTTTTATTATTTTTATAGCTTTATCAATATCTAATAATATTTTTTTTAAACCTAATAATAAATGAAGCTTATCAGATTTTTTATCTATATCATATGACAATCTGCCTTTAATACAGTTTATTCTAAACGTAACCCATTCTTTTAATATTCCTTTTATACCTAATACTCTAGGACTTCCATTTATAAGTATATTGAAATTGCATGTGAATTTATCCTCAAGAGGAGTCAATTTAAAAAGTTTTTTCATTAATAAATCTACATTTGTATTTCTCTTTAAATCTAATGTTACTTTTAAACCATTTAAATCTGTTTCATCTCTTATATCTGCAATTTCTCTAATTTTATTATTTTTAACTAGATCAACGATTTTATCTATTATAGTTTCTATATTTGTTGTATATGGAATTTCATAAATTTCAATACAGTTATTTTTCTTATCATAATTATATTTTGCTCTTAATTTAAAGCTTCCTTTTCCCGTTTCATAAATTTTATTTATTTGATCTTTTTCATATATTAAATAACCTCCAGATGATAAATCTGGCGCTTTAAGGTATTTTGCAATATCTACATTCTCATTCCTTATATAATTAATAGCTGTATCACATACTTCTTTTAAATTAAAGCTACACATACTATTCGCCATTCCTACAGCGATTCCTTGATTTGCATTTACAAGTATATTAGGAAAAGTTGTTGGAAGAAGTGTAGGCTCTTTTAAAGTTCCATCATAATTATCAATAAATTCAACTGTATTTTTATCTATATCTTTAAATAATTCATCACAAATCTTATCCAATTTTACTTCTGTATAACGAGGTGCTGCATAACTCATATCTTTAGAATATTTTTTACCGAAGTTTCCTTTAGAGTCTACAAATGGATGAAGTAAGGTTTCATTCCCTCTTGTTAATCTAACTAAAGTTGCATATATTGCCATATCTCCATGGGGATTTAATTTCATAGTTTGTCCAACAACATTTGCAGACTTTGTTTTATTTCCTTTAAGAAGTCCCATTTTATACATAGTATATAATAATTTTCTGTGACTTGGTTTTAATCCATCTATTTCTGGAATTGCTCTTGAAACAATTACACTCATGGCATAAGGCATATAATTTTCTTCAAGTGTTTCAGTAATTTTTTGTCTATATACATTATTTGTCATAAAATTTCACTCCTCTTAACTAACATCTGTCATATCTATATACTTATGCCCGTTTTCTGATATGAATTTTTTTCTTTCTTTAATATCATCGCCTAAAAGCATATCAAAAACTCTTTGGGTATTTTCCATATCTTCTGGTAATACTTGAATTAATCTTCTAGTTTCTGGATTCATAGTTGTTCTCCACATCATTTCAGGTTCATTTTCTCCAAGGCCTTTAGATCTTTGTATTGTGTATTTGCTTTTTATTTTGGATAATATTTTATTTTTTTCTTTCTCATTATAAGCAAAATATGTTTTTCTAGATGTATTAATTTCAAATAGTGGTGATTCTGCTATATATACTTTCCCTTCTTCAATAAGCGTTGGAACTAATCTATACAGCATTGTCAAAATTAATGTTCTAATCTGAAAACCATCTACATCTGCGTCTGTACAAATGATTATCTTATCCCATTTTAAATTATTTATATCAAAAGTATTTAACTCCTTATTGTGTTTAGAATCAATTTCTACTCCACAACCAAGTACCTTTAATAAATCAACAATAATGTCATTCTTAAATATCTTATCATAATCTGCTTTAAGACAATTAAGTATTTTCCCTCTAACAGGAATTATAGCTTGAAACTCTGCATTTCTTCCCATTTTACAAGACCCAAGTGCTGAATCCCCTTCAACAATAAATAGTTCTCTTTTACTTATATCCTTAGTTCTACAATCCACAAATTTTTTGACTCTATTTTTTATATCAATACTTCCACTTAACTGTTTTTTTATATTAATTCTAGTTTTTTCTGCTCTTTCTCTACTTCTTTTATTCACAAGAACCTGCTGAGCTATTTTATCAGCCTCTAGCTTATTTTCTATAAAATAAATTTCCAGCTTACTTTTAAGTAAATCTGTAATAGCCTCTTGTATAAATTTATTAGTTATTGCTTTTTTAGTTTGATTTTCATAACTAGTTATTGTTGAAAATGAGTTTATCACAAGTATTAAGCTATCTTGGATATCTGTAAAAGTGACTTTTTTTTCACCTTTGTTATACTTATTATTTTCTTTTAAATATTTATCTATTGCATATACAAAAGCATTTTTTACAGCTTTATCTGGTGATCCTCCATATTCTAAAAAACTAGAGTTATGATAATACTCAAGTAAATTTATTTCATTATTAAAGCAAAATCCAACCTGTGCTTTAAATTTATATTCAGGCTTATCAATTCTATCTCTTCCCTTTCTTTCATCTTCATAAAATTGTATATTAGTGAATCCTTTATCTTCATTAACTTCCTTTATATAGTCTAAAATACCCTTTTCATAAAAATATTCATAAGTTTCATCCAATTCTTCATCGTAAAGCTTAAATACAAGTCCTGCATTTACTATGGCTTGCTTTTTTAATGTATCTTTATAATACTCTAGTGGAATATTTATATCTGTAAAAACCTCAAGATCAGGCTTCCATTTTATAATAGTTCCAGTATAATCATATTTGCATTTTTCTTTTTTTAGCCCCCCTATATTTTCACCTTTTTCAAAGTGAAGTTCATATTTATAACCATCTCTATAAACAGTAACATCCATATATTCAGAACTATACTGAGTTGCACAGCTTCCTAATCCATTTAAACCTAAGCTAAATTCATAGTTTTCTCCTGAATTATTTTTATATTTACCGCCTGCATAAAGTTCACAAAAAACTAATTCCCAGTTATATCTATCTTCCTTTTCATTATAATCTAGAGGTATTCCTCTTCCTTTATCCTTTACCATAACCGACTTATCTTTAAATCTAATTACTTCTATTACATCCCCAAATCCTTCTCTTGCTTCATCTATTGAATTTGATAATATTTCAAATACAGAATGCTTACACCCTTCAATTCCATCAGAACCGAATATTACACTAGGTCTAAGCCTAACTCTATCTGCACCTTTAAGGGAAGATATACTATTATTCCCATATTCATTGTTTTTCTTCATACAAACTACCACCTTATTTTTTATTAATTTACTATTTTACACTACACAAAACCTATGTTCGTGTCAAGATTACAATTCATATCTATAAAATTTTATTTATATGAATTTAACTATATTTGAAGTTAATAATACATAGTATAATGTATTTAAATCTATATTTTATACGGAGGTAATCTATGGAAAATAAAGTTGCTATAGATATACATAGAAAAATTTTAGATGTACTTTTAAATCCAAATTTTATAGAAAAATTTTCTTTATCAAAATCATTTATAAAAAACAGTATTGATAACTATATCTTTATTGCCAATACACACAAAATAATTAAAAAAAATAACTACAGTTGTAAATCAATATTTTTACTATGTGAAAATATATTAAATCATATACATAAAGGCTTGGATAAAAATGATTGGTTAAAATATATATATAATATAGCCTTACATAAGTCATTCCCTGATGCTGTAGATATAGATTTAAATTCTATTCCAGAAACTATTATAAGTGCTTGTCATATATATCTTGAAATTTTAAGAGTTTTTTGTGAATATGAAAAGATTTCAAATGCCTCAAATTTTCACATTAAATATCCTTTAAACTTTTTAACTAATAATGAAGTAAATAATCTTGAAAATCCAATTGAATATAAAAAATTTGTTAAATCATTTAAGAATGAATATATATATGAAATGATGAAATTAAATCAAGAAATACTAAAGCACAATACCCTTGATCATATATGTGGAGTTCACCACCTAGCGCTTCATATAGCTAGACAACTTAAAGCTATTAATATTTCTATAGATTTAGGAAGAGTTTCAGGTAGCTCAGCAGGACACGATTTAGGAAAATTTGGTTGCAAAAAATCAGAATCTAAAAGAGTACCTTATCTTCATTACTACTATACAGATCAATGGTTTAAAAAACATAATATAACGTATATTGGTCACATAGCTTTAAATCATTCTGTTTGGGATTTAGAACTTGAAAATTTATCTCTTGAATCTCTAATTCTTATTTACTGTGACTTTCGTGTAAAAAATAAAAAAGATGAAAATAATAATGTGTTTATGAATATTTTTAGTCTAAAAGAATCATTTGAAGTAATACTTAAAAAGCTTGACAATCTAGATATTGTAAAAGAAAAAAGATATACTAGAGTATATTCTAAACTAAAGGATTTTGAAGATTATTTAATTCATATAGGTATTGATTTAAATTACAATGAACCTAATCAAATTCAAAGAAAGAGGAAACAGCCTTATTATTCACTTATAAGTGGTGATAAAATAGTACAAAATCTTAAATACCTTTCTGTACATCATAATATAAATTTGATGCATAAGCTTAGAGATGAACATTCACTTAATTTTATTTTAGAATTAGCAAGAAGTGAAAATAATGGAAGAAATCTTCGTGAATATTTACAAGTATTTGAAGAATATTCTACTTATTTAACTCAAAACCAGAAAATTATTATGCTTAAATTTTTATATGAACAATTAATTCATCCAGAAGATGATATAAGAAAACAATGTGCAGAACTTATAGGAACTTTAATTGCAATATTTGATGAAGATTATAGAAAAGAAATTCCTGAAAATGTAACATTAAATACTCCGTCTATAACAAGTTGTGACCTTTTAAATGAATATTTAGATTTTTTTATAAATCCTAATCACAAAATAATAGATATTCATCAAAAATGGATAGGCTACAGCATAAGAATTATGATTTCTTCACTATTCTCTAATTGCAATAATAATCAAGCAAATGATTATAAACAAGTATTATTTAATTACTATAAAAAAGACTTTCATGAAAAAAATAGCATAAAGCTTTATTTACTACATACTGCAAAATATATACCTATATCAGAGGATGATGAAGTTTTATTTAATTATATACTCAATATGCTTAAAAGTGAAAATGATAATCTAAGAATTTCTGCCCTTGATACTACTTATAATTTAATTCCAAAAATTAATAAAAAGTGCAATTTTATAATAAAATTAAAAAATTTTTTTAAAAGTAAAGTTTCTAGCTCTACTATTCCTTGTGAAAATTTTTTAATTTTAAAAATCGTAAAAATGCTAGATTTAGAAAATAACTTAATTAATAGATACACTCAGTTTCATAATGGTGATGAATCTAAAATAGCAAATATTTTCTTAAGTAATCTTAAAACACTAACACCTTGGATTATCAAAAAAACAAATATAGATTTTTTACTTGAATATAATCTTAAAAACCTAAATAATATGGTATATACAGCTATGCATTTTTGCAATATTTTAAAAGTTAGTGGAATAGAACATGTTAGAAATAGTGCAGGAAAAGCTATATTAAAAATTATGCCTCACTTATCATTAGAACAAAGAAATGATATAGCCATTGAGCTTTTAAGATCTCTTGAAGTAGAAAAATATCAATTTAGTAAATATATACCATATTATCTAGGTAAAATTATATTATACCTTCAACCAGTGGAACTAGATGAACTTATAGATGACTTATTGAAAAAAACTAAGCAGTCCAGTGTTCAATTAAATTCACTCATTCTTAAAACTATTGGTATAGCTCTTGAACATTACCCTAAATATAAAAATAGATTTTTGGAAAAAGATGAAATTTATAATCAAAGACTTATAAAAATACTAGGAATACTTTTAAATGGACTTGCTCATTACGACTCTCAAGTTAAAGAAACTGCTTTTAGAGTTATTGGAAAGGAAATATTTGGTTCAAAAATTCTTTCTCTCGATGAAAAAAAATATATATTTAAACTAATTGCAAAGAAAATTTTAATATTACTAGACTCTATTGAAGAAAAAGATATTGTCTTTTTAACAAATGCAGCTGCACTTAATCATATATATAGATTTATATCTGATTATACATTTTTTAACTCAAATATATTGCTTGAAATACCACAAAAAATAGCTTTTTTCCCTGGTACATTTGATCCATTTTCTCTTGGACACAAGGAAATTACAAAAGCAATTCAATCCCTTGGTTTTGAAGTTTATTTAGCTGTTGATGAATTTTCATGGTCTAAAAAAGCACAACCAAACTTATTTAGAAGAAATATAATAAATATGTCAATATCTGATGAGTTAAATATTTATTTATACCCAGAAGATATTCCAGTTAATATTGCAAATCCAAATGATTTAAAAAAACTAAGAGAAAATTTTCCTAATTCTGATATATATATTGTAATAGGAAGTGATGTTATTTTAAACGCATCTGCTTATAAAAAAGAAAAAACAGATAATTCTATACATACTTTTAACCATATTATTTTTGATAGAAAAAGTATTTATTCTACTGATGATGATTCAAAAAAGCTTGAGGAGGCATTAAAATATCTTGAAAAAGAAGCTATACTGCTTAATCTTCCTCCTCAATATGAGGATATAAGCTCTAGTCAAATAAGAAGCTATATTGACCAAAATCGAGATATATCAGAGCTTATTGACCCTCTTGCTCAAAAATATATTTATGAAAAGGGGTTATATCAAAGAGAGCCTCAATATAAAACATTAATGAAGTCTCTATCAATAAATATTGAGGTAATAGATATCATTGACGAAAAACTAATAAAAGAAATCTATATTCAGTTTTTTAGAGAAGATGAAGATTCTTTAAATAAGCTTATTGAACTTTTAAATAAAGAAAATATAAAAATTTTATTAATACAAGATATTACAGAAAACAATAAAATACTAGGATTTTGTGCATTCCATCCACTTCTTTGGAGTATGTTATTTAAGGAATTTAAAAATAGTTTTATTTCAGAATATATACGTAAAAATGTTATTGGTAAAGCAATTATTATCGATGGTATTTTTTCTTTAGATGAATCAAAAATAGAAAACATAAATCAAATAATACTTACAGAAGTTCTTTCTTATTGTATTGAAAGGGATTATACTTATGCTATTTATAAGAACAATATAACTAATGATTCATCCTCTTCATTATATGAAACTTTAGAACTTCAAGGTTTTTATCAGTTATCATATAGTAAAGGATATACTCCAATTTTTATTGTAGATATGACTAGACCATGTATTTTGACTCTTGACGTAGAATCAGTTATTAAAAATCCTTTTGTAAGCAATTCAAATGTTAAAAAAGTAATTATACAATCAAGAAAAAAACTTCAAAAAGCTTTGACAAATCTTTACCCAGGAAATGTTGTACTATCATTTGATCGAAATATTTTATACGAAAATTTGATAAGAAAAATTTGTCATGAAAATAATGTTCCAAATACTCCTTTAAATCCAAGAGTTCTTGGAGATTTAGTATGTGTACCATTTGGAAATTTACTAAAAGGCGTTATAGTTCCTAACACTATAACTAAATCACTTCATACAGAAAAACTATTTATGCCAAACATTAAAGATTTTACTATAGCTTCATATCCCTATTATTTAGATTTAAAAAGCCAAGTCAAAACTATATCATCATTTAATAAACCCATTATACTTGTTGATGATATTCTTAATAAAGGATATAGGATAAAAGCTATTAATCCAATACTAAAAGAAGAAAATATTAATGTGAAAAAAATTATTGTTGGAATACTTTCAGGTAGAGGTAAAGAGCTTATGGATATACAAAATAGAGATGTTGATAGCGCTTATTTTATTCCTAATCTTAGATTATGGTTTAATGAACATGCTATATATCCTTTTATAGGTGGGGATATTCTCTGGAGAGGAGTATCTCCAAAAAGAAATTTAATACCATCAATCAATTTGATTTTTCCATATACATCTTTATCTTTTGTTAAGGATGCTTCAAAAAAATCATTATATGATTTATCTAAAGTATGTATAGAAAATTCAATAGATATTTTAGAGACACTTGAATCTGAATATGAAAAAATTCATCAAAGAAAATTAACTTTAAATCATTTAGGTGAAGTATTTAAATCCCCTAAATATCCCGATCGTGGAAAAAATATGAATTACGATTTAAATCTTAATCCATCTCATTACTTAAAAAATGACCTCGAACTCTTAAATCGTATGAAAAATATAATAATTTAAACATTGGAGTGATAGTATGTATTTCTATAAATTAAAAGATAAAATATTATTTTCACTATTAAAATACGAGGATTTAACTGAAATATATGAAAATGAAGCAAAAGAAAGTAAAGATTCAATCTATTACTTAAATAAATTAAACCCTTTAAAGTCAAGAAAAAAGTTTTGTATATATGATTCCTATTTAATATTTATAAAAGAAGAAGGAATTAATTTAATTCATAAAAAAGAAAATTTTGACCATGAAATTCCAGGTTGGATTTTATCAAAAATAAAAGATAGGAAAATAATAGGAATAAACACTAATTATCCTAATTGGAAAAGTATTTTAGATTATAAACATCCTACTAAATGGAAAGTAAATATTGTTGGTCTTGGTGATGTTGGTTCAACTTTGTTAATCGGATTAAGACTTTTAGGTGGAGACTGTATAGATAACATAGGTCTATATGGTCTTAACAAAAATAGCTTACAAAGACTAGAATATGAAGTAAATCAAATTATAGACCCTTTTAATAATCAAAATTACCCTTACGTGAATATTTTAGAAGAAAAAGATATTTTCAACTGCGATATGTTTATCTTCTGTGCTTCTAAAAGTGTACCTTCTATTAATGAAAAAATAAAAGATGTAAGAATGATTCAATTTGAAGAAAATTCCAAAATAGTAAGCTACTACGCTAAAAAAGCTAGGGAATATGATTTCAAAGGAGTATTTGCAGTTGTTTCTGATCCTGTAGACCCGTTATGTAAAGTTGCCTTTATATCTAGCAATAAAAATGAAAATGATAATATTGACTTTAATGGTTTAGCTCCTGAGCAAATAAGAGGTTATGGACTTGGAGTTATGAATGCACGTGCAATATATTATTCAAAGCAAAATCCTAAGACTTATCACTATCTAAAAGATGGAAGAGCATTTGGCCCCCATGGCAAAGACTTAATAATTGCTGATAGTATAAAAAATTATAATGAAGATTTGTCTATATACCTTACAGAAAAAACTGTTAATGCAAATATAGATGTAAGAAATACTGGTTTTAAACCATATATAGCTCCTGCTCTATCTTCTGGATCACTTTCAATAATTGCTACACTTAAAGGAAACTGGCACTATAGTTCTACTTATATGGGAGAAGTCTTTATGGGAGCTAAAAACAGATTACTTCCATCAGGGACAGAAATTGAAATGCTAAATTTACCAAAGCCTTTACTTGAAAAATTACAATCTACTTATGATAAGTTAAACTGTATAGATTGCTCAAAATTTTAGAATAAATCTACATATATTAAGTTATGTTATTAAAATTTTAAGGAGATGATTTAGTGGATAATCTCTATATTATAATGCCTGGTAATGTATCAAAAAAGTTTTCTTCTTTTATAGAAAATGTAACTCAAGATATAGATAAAATAATTATTAAAGATATATATACTATTCCTGACCTTAAAAACAAAAAAATTTTATTTGCAGTAGAGCTTGATGAGTGTGGATTTAACATATCTTTATTTGAATTGTTTTCAAAGCTTTATAAAAAAGGGAATAATTCTCTTTTAAATTCAAAGGGAATTATTATTATAAAAAGTCCTAATGAATTATATACAAAAAGCGTATCTCAAAATATAATATTTTTAGCAAACCAAATTGGATGCTCATTTATTGGGCATCCAATAGTTGAAGCAACAGGAAATTTAAATAATCTTCTTACATGGCAGAAAAGATTAAATATGTCTCTTGAAAATATACAATTACATCTTTCTAAAAAACTTGTAAAAAATTTTATTCAAAAGGAAATTTCTTTAATTAATAAACCTAAGATACTTGCACTTCATGCTAGCTCTCATAAAACATCAAATACTCTTATGCTTTGGAAAATGACAAAAAAACATCTTTTAAACTGCTCTATTAAAGAATTTCACGTTGAAAACGGAACAATAACAGATTGTAAAGGATGCTCATATATAACATGTAAGCACTACAGTGAAAATAATAGCTGTTTTTATGGAGGGGTTATAACAAAAGAACTATTACCTATAATAGAAAAAGCTGATTGTATAGTATGGATATGTCCAAATTATAATGATGCAATATCAGCAAAATTAATGGCTGTTATAAATAGAATGACTGTACTTTATAGAAGAACAAAATTTTATGATAAAACATTCTTTTCAATCATTGTATCTGGTAATTCTGGAAGTGACTCTGTTGCAAAACAATTAATAGGTGCTTTAAATATAAATAAAGGATTTAGACTTCCACCTTATTTTTCATTAATAGCTACTGCAAATGATCCAGGTAGTATAAAAAAAGTTTATAATATAGAAGAAAAAGCTAAAAAATTTGCAAATCATATATTAAAAGAGATAAAAAAATAAGCCAGAAAAATTCTTCTGACTTATATAACTTTCTCTAAAAAAACTTTCACTCTATTATTTTTAGGATTTAAAAATAATTTTTCAGGTATTGTATCTTCTATTATTTCCCCTTTATCCATAAACACTATTCTATTAGAAACCTCTCTTGCAAACCCCATTTCATGAGTTACTACAATCATTGTCATATTATCTTTTGCTAAATCTTTCATTACGCTAAGAACTTCTCCAACTAATTCTGGATCTAGGGCAGATGTAGGCTCATCAAACAGCATAATGTCAGGTTTCATTGCAAGAGCCCTTGCTATTGCTACTCTTTGCTTTTGACCTCCTGATATTTGAGATGGGTAGAGATTTTTCTTATCTATTAGACCAACTTTATCTAATAATTCCTCTCCTAAATTAACAGCTTCTTCTTTTTTTATTTTATTTACAATTATAGGTGCTTCTATAACATTCTCTAAAACAGTCTTATGAGGGAATAGGTTAAAATTTTGGAAAACCATTCCTATTTTATTACATCCAGTTTCCACTATTCCTTCATCTACTTTTTCAAGTCCATTTAAGCATCTAAGTAATGTACTTTTGCCTGATCCTGAAGGTCCTATAATTGAAATTACCTCACCCTTTTTCACTTCTAAGTATACATTTTTTAAAACTTGTAAATCATTGAATGTTTTACTTATGTTTTTAACTGTTATTATATTCATACTAAAACTCCTATTCATATATAGAGTATTTTTTTTCTAAATTCTTAAATATATATACTATAACAGAAGTAATTATTAAGTAAATTATGGCTACTACAAGAAATGGTATAATATTAAAATCTCTTGTTACTATTTCCTTTGCCCCTCTTAATAAGTCTCCCATTCCTATAGCCGCAACTAATGCTGTATCTTTTATAAGAGTTATAGCCTCATTACATACAGGAGGAATTACTCTTTTTACTGTTTGAGGAAGTACTATTCTTGTCATAGTTTGTCTATAATTCATTCCAAGAACTTTAGCTGCTTCATACTGTCCTTTATCTATAGATTCAATTCCTGCTCTAAAAATTTCAGTAAAATATGCTCCATAATTTAAAATGAAAGTTAATGAAGCAGCAGTAAATGGTTTTAATGCTATTCCTAAAATAGGAAGACCATAATAAACAAAAAACAACTGAAGTAATAAAGGAGTTCCTCTAAAAACCCATGTGTATATACCTAGTAATCTTTTTAACAAATTAAATTTAGAAATCTTCCCTATGGATGATATTATACCTAATGGTATAGAGAAAATCGCTGTTATTATATATAATTTTAAAGTTATAGTACTTCCTTTTAGTATTGCTATTGTAACCTTTAATATATAATCCACTTGCACTCCTCCTATTTAGCGACTATATCTTCTCCAAACCATTTTTGTGATATTTTTTTAGCAGTTCCATCATTTTTCATTTCATCTAGTATTTTATCTAATTCTTCTTTAAATTTAATATCTTCTTTTCTTATTCCAACTCCATAACTTTCTCTTCCAAAATCATCTTCTAATACCTTATATACACCAGGCTTCTTTTCTATATAATATCTTCCAACTATTTCATCTACTACTACTGCATCCACTCTTCCTGCTTTTAAATCCATTAAAGCTTCTGTGTTATTTGAAAACTTTCTAATTTCTTTTAATGATTTTACTATTTCATCTGAATTTAAAGCATTTTCACTACTACTTCCTAATTGAACTCCAACTATTTTACCATCTAAATCTTCTTTACTTTTTATATTTGAATTGTTATTTACAACAATAATTTGTCTATTTTGTAAATATACCTTAGAAAAATTAATTTGTCTTTGCCTTTCTTCTGTAATTGTAAGTCCATTCCAAATAACATCTATATCTTTATTTTTAAGGCTTAGTAAAACACCATCCCAATCTACTGCTTTAAATTTAACATTTACCCCCATCCTTTTAGCAGCTTCCTTTGCAAGATCAATATCAAACCCTACTATTTCTCCATTTTCATCTTTAAATCCCATTGGTGGAAAGTTATCATCAAGCCCTACTACAAATTCTCCTTTTTTCTTTATTTCTTCAAGAGAATTGTCCTCTTTTTCTGTAGATGCACATCCCATAAGTAATATAATTATTCCTAAAAATAATAAAAACATAATTGAAACTTTACTTTTCATTTTCTTACCTCCTTATTTTTATAATCTAAGAATTATTATACTTTACTGCGATAAAGTTGTAAAGTGCTAATCTATTTTTCGTAATTTTCTGATATTTATTTGTAAAAAAATAAAGAACTGAAATAACCAGCTCTTTAAGTCTTTATATCATTGAATTTTTAAAATATAATGTTATATCATATAAAATCAACAAAAGAGACTAGAATTTTCTAGTCTCTTTTTTATGTATTGGTGGAGGCGAGGGGAATCGAACCCCTGTCCGAAAGCTCTTTCCCTAAAGCTTCTACGAGCGTAGCTACTATATTAGAATCTCACCTTACTCAACGCCTAGTAGCAGGCTTTGAGCTTGGCCAGCCTTAATTAGTCCATCTTTAGTCAAGGCACCCTAAAGATAGTTCCCCGCCTATATGACGTTCTAGCCTAGTCTGCGGGAAGACCAGGGAGAACGAGCAGCTATTATTAAGCTGCTAATGCGTAATTATCGTTTGCGTTTATATTTAGTCCCCAGTTTTTACGTGGACCAGAGAAACACGGCTCGCTACTCTAAGTTCCAAGCCCCCGTCGAAACCTTTACGCCCCCATGTTATATATTTAATTTTTAATATTTTCCTGCAAGCTCTCTTTGTATGCGTCTTTTTGCATCTTTTTTAGCAATATCTTGACGCTTATCATAAAGTTTTTTCCCTTTAGCAAGAGCTATTTCAACTTTTACTTTGCCTCTTTTTAGATAGACACTAAGAGGTATCAACGAATATCCTTGCTGAGTTATTGCTCCAATTAACTTTCTGATTTCATGTTTATGAAGTAATAATTTTCTAACTCTAAGAGGGTCTACATTAAATATGTTTCCTTGTTCATAAGGACTTATATGAACTTGCTTTAGAAAAACTTCATTATTATCTATAGAAGCATATCCATCACCTAAATTTAATCTTCCTGCTCTTATAGATTTAACTTCTGTTCCTTTAAGCTCTATTCCTGCTTCATAAACTTCCTCTATGAAATAATTATGTCTTGCTTTTCTGTTTGTTGCTAAAATTTTTTTTCCTTCTGCCATAAATTCACCCTCTTACAACTTGAAACTTTAAATTGCTTGTTCCTTATCGTAAAAATAATAATAGCATACTATCTTTAAACTGTCAAGTTTTTTCCCCCCATAGATCTAATAATCTATGGGGAAACTTAATTAATATTAAAATCCTTCTAATCTTTAACTATAGAAAATTCAATTTCCTTAAAATCAATATTCACTTTAGATACTTTTATCTTTAAAGCATCTCCTATTCTATATGTTTTTTTAGTATTTTCTCCTATTAAAACATAATTCTCAGCATCAAATATATAATAATCATCATCTAAATTAGATACCCTAATAAGCCCTTCTATTGTATTGTCAAGTTCTACAAATATTCCAAAAGAAGTTACACTAGATACTACACCTTCAAATTCTTCTCCAACTCTATCTTCCATATATTCTGCTTTTTTAAGATCCTCAACCTCTCTTTGAGCATCATCAGCAGCTCTTTCTCTTAAAGAAGATTGCTCTGAAGAATAAACTACTATATTTTTTAAAGCTTGTATTCTATTTTCAGTAAGTTTTCCATTTAATGCTTCTTTTATTATTCTGTGTATTTGAAGATCAGGATATCTTCTTATAGGAGATGTATAGTGACAATAATATTTTGCTGCAAGCCCAAAATGTCCAGCGCATTCCGGAGAATATCTAGCTTGTTTTAGAGATCTTAGCATTAATGTATTTACAACTAATTCTTCTTTTTTTCCTTTTGCTTCATGAACAATTGATTGTAAAGCTTTTGGATGAACTTCTTCAAGGTCTCCTTTTATATGATATCCAAACGAAGATATAAACTTATTAAACTGATCTATTCTCTCAGCACTTGGAGTTTCATGTATTCTATAAACAAAAGGAATGGTAAGCCAGAAAAAATGTTCGGCTATAGTCTCATTACTTATTAACATAAATTCCTCTATTATTCTATTAGCTATTCTTCTTTCATATTTTTTTACATCTAATACTTTACCTTTTTTATCAAGTAATATCTTAGCTTCTGGAAAGTCAAAATCTATGGCTCCTCTAGCTTCTCTTTTTTTCATAAGTATTCTAGCCAATTTTTCCATATTTCTAAAATCATCTACTAAGTGCTTATATTTGTTAATAAGTTCTTCATCATTCTTTTCAAGTATGTCAGATACATCTGTATACACCATTCTAGCTTTAGAGTTTATAATAGATTCTACTATTTCATGCTTTAACACTTTTCCCTTTTCATCTATTTCCATAAATATAGAAAGAGTAAGTCTATCTACATTTGGATTTAGACTACAAACTCCATTAGAAAGCTTTGTAGGAAGCATAGGAACAACTCTATCTATTAAATATACTGAGGTTCCTCTTTTTAAAGCTTCTTTATCAAGCTTTGTTCCCTCTTTTACATAATGAGAAACATCAGCAATATGAACTCCTAATTTATAATTTCCATTTGAAAGAATTTCAATAGATACAGCATCATCTAAATCTTTTGCATCTGCTCCATCTATTGTAAATATTGTCATATTTCTTAAATCTACTCTTCTTTGTATTTCTTCTTCAGGTATTTCTTCACTTATTTTTTCTGCTTCAGCTAAAACCTTATTAGGAAATTCTTCCGGGAGATCATGTTGTCTAATTATAGATAAAATATCTACCCCTCTTTCTCCTTTTTTTCCTAATATTTCTATGATTTTCCCTTCTGGATTTCTACCTTTTTTAGGCCACTGTGTAATTTCACAAACAACTTTATCTCCATGGTTCGCACCAAGAGACTCTGCCTTAGGTATATAAACATCTCTAATAAATCTTTTATTGTCAGCAACAACAAATCCAAAATTTTTACTCGATTCATAAGTTCCAACTACTGTTTGAATTGATCTTTCTATTATTTTGATAATTTCTCCTTCTGCACGTCTGCTTTCTTTAGATTTTTCCATAATTCTTGCTATTACTTTATCATTGTGCATAGCTCCATTCATTGCATTTGCAGGTATAAATAAATCTTCTACTCCTTCTTCACTTGATATTATAAAACCAAATCCTCTTTGATGTGTTACAAGTCTTCCTACAAATAAATTCATTTTACTAGGAAGTCCATACTTTTTCTTTTTAGTTTTATATATGTATCCTTCTTCTTCAAGTTCATCTAAAAAATTATAAAACATAGCTCTTTCCGATGAATGTATATCAAATATAAAAGCAAGCTCTTCTTTAGTCAAAGGGTTGTATGCATTTTCTTTCATAAACATTAATAATGATTCTTTCATTCCTGGTATCATTTTACAACCTCCTATTTAATAATTTACAAATCTCTTGTAAATATATTTTTTCCATTTTTTATATTTTTAAATAATCAATTTACATTTTTCATAAACACTTTTTAATAACATAGTTTTATTCTATCTAGAATCTATAATACCATGTTTTTCCTCAATAATGAAACTAAAAATAGTTAATATATTTATATATTAATTTATTTATTTTTCTTTAAAACAAGAAACACTCCAATTCCTATTAATATAAATGGCCAAAACTGGTCTAAATCAATCCAGTAAAAATATTTTTTAAATAAATATAATAATCCTATTAGTATTAATATAATTCCTGATATCCTTTTGCTTTTGTTAAATTTTTCTTCTTCATTTTCATCATATTTTTCATACATGAATTCAACATTAGGATTTTCAGGTATAATAACTATACATACTATATATGCTAAAAAACCTAATCCTATTGTAAAAAAACTTATAATCCAAAGTATTCTTATTAAAGCTGGATCAACTCCAAAATATTCTGCAATTCCACCACATACTCCACCTAAAACTTTATCCTTTCTAGAACGATAAATTTTTTTATCCATACACGTACCCCTCTTTCTAATACTATTCAACTACATTAATAATTATATACTATCTACATTAATAAAAAAGTCTTTATTCTAAAGATTTTAAATGTAGACTTTTTTGAAATTTCATGGCGCCAACGAATTCTAACGAATTCCGTTGCTTAAAATTCATAACGAAAATTATATTCATCCACAATTCAAAAGGATTATAATTCCCTATTCATTATAAAATATTTAATCTTTTACTATATTGTGATTAAATTACAAAAGACCTATATTATTTTAAATTGCTAAGGCAATAAATAATATAGGTCTTTAATCAAAAAACTATTTTATTATCTAAAAAATCTTAATAATATTCCTCCATATTGAACAAGTAATGGAGCAAAAACTAAAGATACTATAGTCATAAGCTTAATTAATATATTTATAGATGGTCCTGATGTATCTTTAAATGGATCTCCTACCGTATCGCCAACAACAGCAGCTTTATGTGGTTCACTACCTTTTCCACCATGATGGCCTGCTTCTATATATTTTTTGGCATTATCCCAAGCACCCCCAGCATTAGCCATCATTATAGCCATAAGTATTCCGGATACCAATGCTCCTGCAAGAAGTCCTCCTAGACCTTCTGTTCCAAGTAAAAGCCCTGTTGCTATAGGAGATACTACAGCAAGAACTCCTGGAATAATCATTTCTTTTAGTGCAGAACCTGTTGAAATATCAACACATCTTGCATAATCTGGTTTTGCTTTACCTTCCATTATACCTGGAATTTCTTTAAATTGTCTTCTAACTTCTTCTATCATTTGAAAAGCTGCCTTTCCAACAGCTTCCATGGTCATTGCAGAGAATAAAAATGGAAGCATTCCTCCTATAAGCATTCCTGCTATAACGGTTGGATTTGTTAAATCTATTCCTTTTAAATTAGCTGCTGCTGTATAAGAAGCAAATAATGCTAGAGCTGTTAAGGCAGCTGAACCTATAGCAAATCCTTTACCTATTGCAGCTGTAGTATTTCCAACCGAATCTAGTTTATCTGTTATATTTCTAACTTCCTCTGGAAGTTCACACATTTCAGCTATGCCACCAGCATTATCAGCAATAGGACCATACGCATCAACAGCTACAGTCATACCCGCTGTAGCAAGCATACCTACAGCTGCTAGTGATATACCATAAAGTCCTGCAGCTCCATAAGCAAATAATATCCCAAAAGCCATTACTATTATTGGCCATGCAGTTGAAACCATCCCCACAGCAAGTCCTGCTATTATATTTGTTGCAGGTCCTGTTTCTGATTGTGCAGCTATCTTTTTAACAGATGAATAATCTCCTGATGTATATATTTCTGTAAGCTGTCCGATAATAGTTCCTACTATAAGCCCTATAACAACTGCCCAGAACCCTTTTAAATCTCCAAGAAGCTGTCTAGATAAAATAAATCCTAATATTACAGTTATAACCCCAGATACATATGTACCCATTTTTAATGCTTTGTGAGGATCTGCATTTTCATCCCCTTTAACAAAGAATGTTCCTATTATAGAAGCCACTATTCCTGCTCCAGCTAAAACAAGAGGAAATACTGCTCCATTTATTCCATAAGCCATTAGTCCTAGTGTTATTGCAGAAATAAGAGAACCTACATAAGATTCAAATAAATCTGCTCCCATACCAGCAACATCCCCTACATTATCCCCTACATTGTCTGCTATAACAGCTGGATTTCTTGGGTCATCTTCAGGAATTCCTGCTTCTACTTTACCAACAAGATCCGCTCCAACATCAGCAGCTTTAGTATATATTCCTCCACCAACACGCCCAAATAATGCAAGAGAGGAAGCTCCAAGTCCAAAGCCAGTTAATATTTCAGCAGAAGTAGTTGGATCATTTCCCATAGAAATTAATGATATAAATAGTTGTCCAATTCCTAAAAGACCAAGACCAACAACAGCCATACCCATTACTGCTCCACCCGAAAATGCAACACTTAAGGCTTTATTCATTCCACCTTCTTTAGCAGCATTTGCTGTTCTGACATTAGCTTTTGTAGCAACCTGCATCCCAAAAAAACCTGCAAGTGTTGAAAATATAGCTCCTACTAAAAAACATATTGCAGTAAGCCAACTAATCCATATACCTAATACAATAAATAGAGCAGTTATGAATACAACAAGAGTTTTATATTCCCTTGTTAGAAAAGCCATGGCACCTTCATGAATGTAGGAAGAAATTTCTCTCATTCTTTCAGTCCCAACATCAACCTTATTAATTTTGCTTGCTAATATATAAGCAAATACTAAGGCAATAATACCAATAATAGGAGCAAACATTGCATATGAACTCATTCCCTGATACCTCCTTATAATATTTTTTATATTCTTCCCTTTAAATTACTATGTCATATACCTTAAATTAATTTCAAGAATATTCCGAAAAATTTCGCCATTATTCTTCCTTTTTATCTTGCTCCAATGTGAAATAATATTAATTTTTGTAAAATTATATCTGTCCACAAGTTAAAAAATTTATAATATCCTATAGAGTAAAAAAATCCCACAAAAATGGGATTAATTATTATTGTATTGCAACTAACGACAAAGCAACTATAATAAATAAAAAAGCAGAAACAGAAGTAATTTTTGAAAATAAAGCATCTAATCCTCTAGCCTTAGTTCCCATAACTTGCTCAGCTCCTCCAGCTATACTTCCTGAAAGACCTGCACTTTTTCCTGATTGAAGTAATACACTAGCAATTAAAATTATGCTCGTTATAAGCTGTACTACCATTAAAAAAGTCTTCACTCTGACACCTCCTTAACACAAACCTAGATTAATATACATAGTGTAACATATAACTTATAATCAATCAACATTAAAGTCAAAAATAGGAAGAATATTACTTCTTCCTATTTTTGACTTAATATATATTTTTATACATTATTTATCTTAAATTATAAAAAGCATTTAATCCTGGATACTGTGCAACTTCTCCAATTATTTCTTCAATTCTTATTAATTGATTATATTTAGCAACTCTATCAGTTCTTGATGGAGCACCAGTTTTTATTTGTCCAGCATTTACTGCAACAGCTAAGTCAGCTATTGTAGCATCTTCTGTTTCTCCAGATCTATGAGAAATAACTGCAGTATATCCAGCTCTTTTAGCCATTTCTATTGCATCTAAAGTTTCAGTTATTGTACCTATTTGGTTAAGCTTTATAAGTATAGCATTAGAAGTTTTATTTTCTATACCTTTTCTTAATCTTTCAGTATTTGTAACGAATAAGTCATCTCCAACTAATTGGATTTTGTTGCCTAATTTTTCAGTAAGTAATTTCCATCCATCCCAATCTTCTTCATCTAAACCATCTTCGATAGATATAATTGGATATTTTTCAACTAAATTAGCATAGAATTCTACCATTTCTTCAACAGTTAATTCTCTTCCTTCTCCAGCTAATACATATTTTTTAGTTTCTTTGTTGTATATTTCTGTAGCAGCTACATCAAGTGCTAGTTTTACGTCTTTTCCTGGCTCATAACCAGCTGCTTTTATAGCTTCAACTATTACTTCTAAAGCTTCTTCATTTGATCCTAGGTTTGGAGCAAATCCTCCTTCATCACCTACTGCAGTATTAAGTCCTTTAGAGCTTAATACTTTCTTTAAGTTATGGAATATTTCAGCACCCATTCTTAAAGCTTCTTTAAAGCAACAAGCACCAACAGGCATTACCATAAATTCTTGTATATCTACATTATTGTCAGCATGTTCTCCACCATTTAATATGTTCATCATTGGAACTGGAAGTTGTTTAGCATTTACTCCACCAATGTATTGGAATAATGGAAGTCCTAATTCTTCAGCAGCAGCTTTAGCTACAGCCATAGAAACTCCAAGAATAGCATTAGCTCCTAATTTTCCTTTATTATCTGTTCCATCAAGTTCAATTAAAGTTTTATCTATTCCAACTTGATCAAATATATTCATTCCTTCAAGCTCTGGAGCTATTATAGTGTTTACATTTTCAACAGCTTTAGTTACACCTTTTCCTAAAAATCTTTCTTTATCTCCATCTCTTAATTCTACAGCTTCGAAAGCTCCAGTAGATGCACCTGATGGTACAGCAGCTCTTCCCATAGTTCCACTTTCAAGTACTACCTCAACCTCTACTGTTGGATTACCTCTTGAATCTAATATTTCTCTAGCATATACATCTTGAATAAAGCTCATTTTCATTTCTCCTCTCTTTTTATATTAATATTAAATATTTACTTAAAATCAAATTATTTAACTATAAGACTATTTCCAGTCATTTCTTCTGGTTTTTCTATATTCATAAAATCAAGAATAGTTGGTGCTAAATCACAAAGTCTACCATCTTCTCTTAATTTTATATCTTCATCAGTTACAACTACACAAGGAACTACATTTGTAGAATGAGCCGTTATAGGCTTTTTCTCTTCATCATACATTTCTTCTGCATTTCCATGGTCAGCTGTAATTAAAGCCTTACCACCTAATGAAACTATTTTATCAATTACTTTTCCTAAACATTCATCTACAGTTTCAACTGCTTTAACTGCAGCATCAAACACCCCTGTATGTCCTACCATATCAGGATTTGCAAAGTTTAATACTATAAAATCGTATTTATCTTCATCTAATCTAGCTAAAAGTTCATCTGTAACTTCATGAGCTGACATTTCTGGTTTTAAATCATATGTTGCAATCTTAGGAGATGGTATTAATGCTCTATCTTCTCCTTCATTAGGGTCTTCTATTCCACCATTGAAGAAGAATGTAACATGTGCATATTTTTCAGTTTCTGCAATTCTAAGCTGTTTTATACCTTTTTTGCTTAGATATTCTCCTAATGTATTTTTAAGCTTTTGAGGTTTAAATGCAACATAAGCATCTTTTATTGTTATATCATATTGAGTCATGCACACAAAAGTAGTATTTACATAACTTCTTTCAAAATCATTAAATTCTTTATCTACTATTGCTCTAGTTATTTGTCTAGCTCTATCTGGTCTAAAGTTAAAGAATATTACAGAATCATTATCTTCTATTTTAGCTACTGGGTTTCCATTTTCTAGTATAACAGTAGGTAAAACAAATTCATCAGTTTTATCATTTTTATATGATTTTTCAACAGCTTCTCTTGCACTATTTGCATTTTCACCTTTGCCTAAAGTAAGTGCATCATAAGCAAGCTGAGTTCTCTCCCATCTTTTATCTCTATCCATAGAGTAATATCTACCAGATACAGTAGCAATTTTACCTACTTCATTATCTTTCATATATTTTTCTATTTCATCTATGTAAGTTAGTGCACTTTTAGGGTCAGTATCTCTTCCATCTAAAAATGCATGAACATACACTTTTTCTAGATTTTCTCTTTTAGCTAATTCTAAAAGTCCTTTAAGATGATCTATATGAGAATGAACTCCACCATCTGACAAAAGTCCCATTATATGAAGGCTTTTGTTATTTTCTTTAGCATTTTTGATTGCTCTTAAAAGTTCTTCATTTTTAAAGAAACTTTCATCCTCTATAGCCTTAGTTATCCTAGTAAGTTCTTGATAAACTATTCTTCCAGCACCTATATTCAAGTGTCCTACTTCTGAGTTACCCATTTGTCCATCTGGTAATCCTACATCTAGTCCACTTGCTTTTATATATACATTTGGATAAGTATTTATATATTTATCCATATTTGGAGTTTTTGCTGCTTTTATAGCATTTCCTAGTTCTAAATTGTTAATACCCCAGCCATCTAGTATGATTAAAGCTACAGGCTTTTTCATATTTATCAACTCCTTAGAAATTAACAAGCTCTACATAATCTGAAGGATTTAAACTCGCTCCTCCAACTAAAGCACCATCTATATCCTCTTCATTCATTATTTCTTCTACATTAGCAGGTTTGACACTTCCACCATATTGTATTCTTACTTCTTCAGAAACTTCACTTCCAAATATATTTCCTACAACTTCTCTTATATAAGCTATAACATCATTTGCATCTTTACTACTAGCTGTTTTTCCAGTTCCTATAGCCCATATTGGCTCATAAGCAATTACTATATCTTTTACTCTTTCTTTATCAACATTTTCAAGAGCTTTTTCAACTTGAACCTTTACTACATCTTTTGTTTTTTGAGTTTCTCTTTCTTCAAGAGTTTCTCCTACACAAACTATAGGTTTTATATCATACTCTAAGGCTTTTAATACTTTTTTGTTAACTGTTTCATCTGTTTCATTGAAGTATTGTCTTCTTTCAGAGTGTCCTATTACAACATAATCTACTTCAATTTCTTTAAGCATAAGAGGAGATATTTCTCCAGTAAATGCTCCTTTTTCTTCAAAATGCATATTTTGAGCTCCAACTTTAATATTAGTTCCTTTAGTAACTTCTTTTAAATCTTTAAGTAACGTAAACGGAGCACATATAACAGCTTCAACATCTGTATTAGCAATTTTATCTTTAACTTCATTTACAAATTCAACAGCTTCTTTTATAGTTTTGTGCATTTTCCAGTTTCCAGCAATGATTGGAGTTCTCATTCTCTCACACCCTTTCAATTATTTGTCATTTAAAGCAACGATTCCTGGAAGTTCTTTTCCTTCTAAGAACTCAAGTGATGCTCCACCACCAGTTGAAATGTGAGTCATTTTATCTCCAAATCCTAATTGATTTACAGCTGCAGCACTATCTCCTCCACCTATAACTGTTGTAGCATCAGATTCTGCCATTGCTTTAGCAACCTCTATAGTTCCTTTTGCAAAATTTTCAAATTCAAACACTCCCATAGGTCCGTTCCATACTACAGTTTTTGCTTCTTTTACAGCATCTGCATATATTTTTGCAGTTTTAGGTCCAATATCAAGTCCCATAAATCCATCTTTAATATTTTCATCTTCTGTAACAACAGGAGTAGTATCTTTATCAAATTTTTCTCCAGTTACATGATCAACTGGAAGTAACAATTTTACTCCTTTAGCTTTTGCTTTTTCTATCATTTCTTTAGAATATTCCATTTTATCTTCTTCAAGTAAAGATGTTCCAATTTCATATCCTTGAGCTTTTAAGAATGTATAAGCCATTCCACCACCGATTATTAACGTATCTACTTTTTCAAGCAAATTGTTTATAACATTTATTTTATCTGAAACTTTTGCTCCACCTAGTATTGCTACAAATGGTCTTGCAGGAGTTTCAACAGCTTCACCTAAGAATTTTAATTCTTTTTGAATTAAATATCCACAAACACTAGTCTCTACAAAATTTGTAACTCCAACAGTTGAACAGTGAGCTCTGTGAGCTGTACCAAAAGCATCATTTACAAAAATTTCAGCAAGAGAAGCTAATTCTTTTGAGAAACTTTCTTCATTTTTAGTTTCTTCTTTTCTATATCTTGTATTTTGAAGAAGTATAACATCTCCATCTTTCATATTTTCAACTGCAGATTTTGCATTTTCTCCAACAACATTATCATCCGCTACAAATACAACTTCCTTATTTAGCATTTCAGAAAGTCTTTTAGCAACTGGAGCAAGTGAAAGTTCTGGTTTTGGTTCCCCTTTTGGCTTTCCAAGATGAGAACATAATATAACCTTTGCTCCTTTTTCCATTAAATACTTTATCGTAGGAAGAGCACCTACTAATCTATTTTCATCAGTTATAACACCATCTTTTAATGGAACGTTAAAGTCACATCTAACTAATACTCTTTTACCAGTTACCTCTATATCTTCTATAGTTTTTTTGTTTAACATTGACATAATATCCAGCTCCTTCCCAGTAAAAGTATATCACATTTGCAATAAAAGCGTTATACTTTTTTATATGATTTTTATTTCCTCGTTCATTATAAAAAAGGTCCGGTCCCGTAGCATAATCACTACAAAACCCGGACCATTTTTAGTTTACTTCAATTTTAATAAATTATTTTGAAATATTTACAAAATATTGTAAAGTTCTTATTAATTGAGCTGTGTATGACATTTCATTATCGTACCAAGAAGCAACTTTTACTAATTGCTCACCATTTACTTCCATAACTTTAGTTTGAGTAGCATCAAATAATGATCCATATTCTATTCCTATTATGTCAGAAGATACTAATGGCTCTTCATTATATCCATATGATTCATTAGCAGCTTCTTTCATAGCAGCATTTATTTCTTCAGCAGTAGTTTGTTTTTCTAATGTACATACAAGTTCTGTTAAAGAACCAGTTATAACTGGAACTCTTTGAGCTCCTCCGTCTAATTTACCTTTAAGTTCTGGTATAACTAATCCTATAGCTTTAGCAGCTCCAGTTGATCCTGGAACTATATTAGATGCAGCAGCTCTTGCACGACGAAGATCTCCTTTTCTGTGAGGTGCATCTAATGTGTTTTGATCATTTGTATAAGCATGTATAGTAGTCATAAATCCTTTTGTTAAACCAAACTTATCATTTAATACTTTAACCATTGGCGCTAAACAGTTAGTTGTACAAGAAGCTCCTGATATAACTGTTTCTGTTCCATCTAATATTTCATGATTCACGTTGAATACAACAGTTTTTAAGTCTCCTTTTGCAGGTGCTGATATAACAACTTTCTTAGCTCCAGCTTTTATATGAGCTTCTGCTTTTTCTTTATCTGTAAAGAATCCTGTACACTCAAGTACTACATCTACCCCAAGTTCTTTCCATGGTAAGTTTTCTGGATTTGGATCAGCAGTTACTTTTATTTCTTTCCCATTTACAAGGAAAGCTCCTTCTTTAACTTCTATTTCTCCGTTGAAACGTCCTTGAGCTGAATCATATTTGAATAAGTGAGCTAAAGTTTTAGCATCTGTTAAGTCGTTTATTGCAACAACCTCAAATTCTGGCTTTTCAAGCATTAATCTTAATGCTAATCTACCAATTCTTCCAAAACCATTAATAGCAACTTTAATCATTTTTCATTCCTCCTAATTAAATTTATTTATTTAAATTTTATAATTAAATTAACTCAAGTATCTTGTTAGCAGCTCCTTCGTCTGTAATTAAAATCAAATCTTTTTTTATTTTTGATATAGCAAGTATTGCTTCTGCCTTTCTACTACCTCCAACTATTCCTATGGTATTTTGTATAGATTTAAAATTTTCTAACTTTATACCTATAGTAATAGTTTCATGTACTATTTCTCCATTTCTATTAAAATAGTATCCAAAAGCTTCTCCTACAGCGCCTTTTGATAATATATAGTCGAATTCATCTTTAGGCATTTTTCTTCTTCTAGCCATATCATCTGCTCTTCCTATTCCAAATATTAAAACATTGACATTTTCTATATGTTTTAATGTTTTACTTATCTCAGGCTCTAAAATTAAACTTTCTAGAGTTTCCTTTGTTATATTATCTGGAACATGTAAAAGCTTATAATTTCCACCTAGTTTTTTACTAACAACTGCTGCTATATTATTTGATTGTATTTCAACTTCTTTTCCAAGACCACCTCTTGCAGGAACTACCAATACATTTTCATACTTTTTGCTTTCTTGTAGACAATCAGCAAACTCATGCATAGTATTCCCACCAGTTACTCCTATTATAGAGTTATTTTTTATTATTTTAGTAATATATTTACAAGTAGTCTTCCCTATATCTTTTATCACTAAACTATCTTCATCAGCATTACCTGGCACTATTATTACTTTTTTTATTCCTAATTTTTCCCTTAAACTTTCTTCTAAATAAGATATTCCCATCATTTCATCTATAAATTCTTTTAAATCATCTAATAAACATATTCCACTTTCACTTATGTTCATCCCTGAAGTATGTACATTTATAAGGTCTTGATTTTTTAAAAATTCTACTTCAGACCTTACAATTCTTTCACTTAATTCAAGCTTACTAGAAAGAGCTCTTCTTCCTATTGGCTCATTTAAAGATATTTGCTTTAATATTAAATATCTTCTTTCCATTACCTCTAGTACTTCTGGAATTATCTTCTTTTGAATTTGTATTAGTTTTTTCATAATTCATTGCCCCTTAGGGACACTTGTAATCCCTATGCTTATTTTTTGTCCCTATAAAACCATTTTTCAGGTGGGACTCAAATTATCCCTTATTAATATTTTAGTCCCACCTCTTGATTT
Organism: Tepidibacter formicigenes DSM 15518; assembly: GCF_900142235.1. Classification (GTDB taxonomy): domain Bacteria; phylum Bacillota; class Clostridia; order Peptostreptococcales; family Peptostreptococcaceae; genus Tepidibacter; species Tepidibacter formicigenes. The sequence continues at coordinate 30,775 of NZ_FRAE01000016.1, forward strand.
AATTTTATACTACTATTATATATTTTTCAATATTTTTTTGTAATATTATTAGATTTTTTATTTTAATAAAAGTCTTTCCTCTTTGAAGATGACGATATTCCTAATTCATCTCTGTATTTAGCAACGGTTCTTCTTGATATATTTATATCCTTTTCTTTTAATAAAGAACATATTCTTGAATCACTATATGGCTTTTTCTTATCTTCAGAGTTTATTATTTCCTTTATTATATTTTTTATACTTGTTGAAGCTATATCTTCACCATCTTTTAATCCACTGCTAAAGAAATATTTAAGTTCAAACAAACCATAAGGTGTTAACATATATTTCCCATTTATGCCTCTGCTAACTGTAGATTCATGGATATCTAAACTTTCAGCTATATCCTTAAGGATTAATGGTTTTAAATATTTATTTCCATTTTCAAAAAAATCTATTTGATGTTTTAATATTTCTTTTGAAATCTTTAATATTGTATTTTTTCTATTTTGTATATTTCTAATTAAATTAATAGCAGAATTTAACTTTTCTTTTATATATTCCTTAGCTTCATCATCTTTTTTACAATTTTTTAAAACTTCTTCATAAAATTTATTTATTTTTATCCCAGGTATATTTGTATCATTTAAATATACTTCATATTTATCTCCTACCTTCTCTACTATAACATCAGGTACAATATAATTATTTTTAAAAGATGAGTATTTTCTTCCGGGTTTTGGTTCAAGTTTTTTTATTATATCTACTATTTTAATACATTCTTCTAATTTTATTTTATATTTTTTACAAATATCTTTATATTTTTTATTAGCAAGTAGTTTCAAATCTTCTTTTATTATATTTTCTAAGAAATTATTGTTTATCTCTTTTTCCCTTATTTGAATTAAAAGACACTCTTCAAGATTTCTAGCACCCACTCCACAAGGATCTAAACTTTGAACTATTTTTAAATTTTTTAATATGGTTTCATTACTTACTCCAAACTGTTTTGATACTTCACAAATATCTAATCTAAAATATCCATCCTCGTCTAAGCAATCTATTATATATTCTACTATCTCTTTATTTTTTTTATCTATTTTATAATAATTTACTTGTTCTTTTAAATATTCATATATAGATATGTTATATTTAATCATATTCTCTATGTTATAATCTTCGTCTTGATATTGTATATATTCTCTATCTTTATTTCTTTTATTCTTTAGATACTCAATATATTTTTCCCAATCTAATTCTTCTTTTTTTTCAACTTCAATAACAGGATTTTCTTCATTTTCTTTAGTTATAACTTCCTCTAGTTCATATATATTCATATTTAATATATCTAAAGATTGCTTTAGCTGTTTTGTTAATATTAATTTTTGAGATTGATTTAGTTCTAAACCAAAATTCATCTTCATTAGGAATCCACCCTTTACAATAAAAATATACTTATACTATCAATTATATCAAAAAAATTAATTAAATTTGTTTTATCTAATATATTGCTTTATGCAGTTTATGCTTTTATTCCCAAAATATATTTTTTGTTTTTATTATTATAATTCTAATTTCCAACAGTCATAATTATTTTTGTTTAATTTAATTTTAACTATATATTCCTTTTAATACAAAGTTTTTAATATGTTTTAAAAAATATATCTCTATATTTTTCACATACTAATTAAAAGTTCATATTTTTAATCTTAATTTAATTAGGAGGTATTCAAATGAAAAATAAATTAAAAGGTTTAATATTAAGTTTATCAGCTTTATTTTTTATGGCTGGAATAAACATTTCTTATGCTGATACAGTTCATACAGTAATACGAGGAGACAGTATGTGGAAAATTGCAGTAAAATATCAAATTGGGTTATCTGAAATAATAAGCGCAAATCCCCACATAAAAAATCCAGCCCTTATATATCCAGGAGATAAAATAACAATACCTCAAATAAACGATGTAAAAACACTAGAACAAGAAGTAATGAGACTTGTAAATATTGAAAGATCTAAACAAGGACTGCCAGCCCTTTCTCATAACTGGGAATTGTCAAGAGTTGCTAGATATAAATCTCAAGATATGATTAATAAGAATTATTTTGCTCATACATCTCCAACTTATGGAAGCCCATTTGATATGATGAGAAATTTTGGAATTAGATTTTCATCTGCTGGTGAAAATATAGCTTATGGTCAAAGAACTGCTCAAGAAGTTATGAATGCTTGGATGAATTCACCTGGTCATAGAAAAAATATATTGTCACCTAATTATACACAAATAGGTGTAGGTCTTGCTATAAAAAGCAATGGCACTAAATATTGGACTCAAATGTTTATTCGTCCATAAGAGCAAAAGCCCCATATTATAATTAATATGGGACTTTTTGTATGTAAGATACTTTTTTATAAAAGATTATCCAATCCTTGTTTTAGATCATCTATTATATCTTCTACATTTTCAAGACCTATAGAAATTCTTACAAGTCCATCACTTATTCCAGCTTCTAGTCTTTCTTCCCTTGTATATGGAGAATGTGTCATCGAAGCAGGATGCTGTATTAATGTCTCACAATCTCCTAAACTTACTGCTAATGTACATAAGTTTAAATTATTAAGAAGCTTTATTCCTCCTTCAACTCCACCTTGAACCTCAAAAGCAATCATTGCCCCTGGCATTTTCATTTGCTTTTTAGCAATCTTATATTGTGGATGACTTTCAAGTCCTGGATAATATACAGTTTCTACAGCTTCATGTTCTTCTAAAAATTTTGCAACTTTTATAGCATTTTCACAATGTCTTTGCATTCTAACTTCTAGTGTTTTCATTCCTCTTATTACTAGATATGCATCAAATGGGCTAAGAACTGCTCCCGTCATATCCTTTACTCCAAATAATCTAACATTAGTTATAAATTCTTCACTTCCCACTACAAATCCAGCAATAACATCGCCATGGCCATTTAAATACTTAGTAGCAGAGTGAACTACTACATCTGCTCCAAGTTCTATTGGTCTTTGAATATAAGGAGTACAAAACGTATTATCAACTACTAATATACACCCTTCTTTCTCATGTGTAATGTTTGCTATTTTTTCAATATCTACAACTTTTAATGTTGGATTAGCTGGAGTTTCTATATAAACTACCTTAGTATTTTCTTTCATTGCTTCTTTTATATTTTCAGGATTTGAACAATCTACAAATGAAACATCTATTCCAAACCTTGTAAGTCCATGATTTAAAAAAGCAAATGTGCATCCATATAGTGTTTCATCTGCTATAACATGATCTCCTGCTTTCAAAGCTGTCCAAAAAGTAGATGATATAGCTCCTATACCAGAAGCTGTAGCCATACAAGATTGTGCCCCTTCTAAAGCAGCTATTTTTTCTTCTAATTGAGTCAAAGTTGGATTTCCAAGTCTTGTATAAATATAACCTGGCTCTTCTAGAGCAAATCTTCTACCTCCCTGCTCAGCACTATCAAAAACAAAAGTAGAAGTTTGATATATTGGTGTAGTTAAAGCACCTGAAACAGGGTCTTTTTTATGTCCTGCATGTATAGTTTTTGTACCAAACCCAATATTTTTTAAATTTTCATTTCCCATTAATATTCCCCCTTAATAATTTTATTTGAATCCTAGTTTATATTATATCTTTTTTTCAAAAAATTTAAAAGAATCTTTCATATCCTTTGCAAAGGATATGAAAGATTCTTTTAATTATATTTCTTCTATCAGTTTCTTTAGATCATCTTCATTAAATTCATATTTTTTATTACAAAAGTGGCACATAAGTTCAGCTTTTTTATCCTCTTCTAAAATTTCCATTAAATCCTTTTTCCCAACACTTATTAGTGCTTTTTCTAATCTTTCTTTATTACAATCACATTCAAAGTCCACATTATATTTATCTAATATTTCATAATCAAGATTGTTCAATACTATATCCAAAATATCTTCAGGTTTTTTACCTTCATCTATTAGTTTTGATATTGGAGGAATATTGGATAGATTTTTCTCTAAAATAGATATACTCTCCTCACTAGCATCAGGTAAAAGTTGAATTATAAATCCACCAGCAGCTTTAATTGAATAATCCGTATCAACTAAAACTCCTAATGCAACTGCAGATGGTTGTTGTTCTGAATATGCAAAATATGCGGTAAGGTCTTCTGCTATTTCTCCGTTAACTAAAGGATAAGAACCTCCATATGGTTTTTTTAGCCCTAAGTCTTTTATAATAGTTATACTTCCATCTTTACCAACTGCTCCTCCAACATCTAGTTTCCCTTCATATTTTAAAGGAATATCTACATCAGGATTTGATACATAACCTTTTACCATACCTTTTGAATCAGAAACTACAACTATATTTCCAATAGGACCATTTCCATTTATCTTAGCTGTAAGCTTATCACCTTTATTTTTCATCATAAGCCCCATTATAGATGAAGCTGTAAGAGTTCTTCCAAGGGCAGCACTTGCCACGGGAGTTGTATTATGTAATTTTCTAGCTTTTTCTACCATATCTGTTGTAAAAGCAGCAAAAGCTCTGATACTATGATTTCCAGCACTTGCTCTTATTACATAATTATTCATTTTAAACTTCCTCCTTCTAATTATAAATCAAAAAAACCCTGATATTTATCAGGGAAAAAGTATACCATCAAGATAATACTAAGTCAATTAAAAACATTACTTTTTACAAACAAAAAATACTCTTTCGCTTTCTTCATCAGCTTGTAAAAAAGTAAAATCTTTATATACTTTAATATTATTAAAACCAGTATGCTTTAAAATATCTAATATCTCTTCATTATTATAAGCTCTTTGATAATGAGTTTCTTCAAATTTTTCAAAATATTTTCCATTTCTAATGAAAAATGCCAAATCCATTTCTACTATATTTTCTTCTTCATCAAAATAGTTTTGCCAAATATAGGCTATATCTTCTCTATTTTCTCCAAAAGTATTGTTAGAGAGTATATTAGACATTTTAAAATATGAACTTATATCAAATATAAAAATTCCTTCTTCTTTTAATAATTTATAAACATTTTCAAATATATTTTTAAGTTCTTCTTCTTCTAGAATATAATTAAATCCATCACAAGCACAAAGAACACAATCTAAATCATAAATTTCAAAATCTAACTCCCTCATATCTTGATTTAAAAATACAACATCAATTTCTTCTTCTAAACATTTTTGTTTTGCTACATCAAGCATTTCTTCAGATATATCTATTCCTACAATATCATATCCTTTTTGTGCTAAAGGTATAGTTAAATTTCCTGTTCCACAGGCAAGCTCCAATATATTTTTTACAATAACATTTTCTCTTTTTATTATATTTTCTATGTAATTTATCCACATACCATAATCTACATTATCCATTAATTTGTCATATATAAATGCAAAGCTTTCATACTGCATACTTTCTTCTCCTACTTTTTCTTTTTATTTTTTTTTCTAGCAGTTAACAATCCTCCTATTCTTCCAGCTTCCTTTGCTGTTAACCCTGCCCAACCAAGCTCATCAATTTTTTCCATAAGTCCTAGTTCATTAGCTATTTCATATTTCATTATATCATTTTCTGTAACTATTTTCTTCTTTTTATTTTTATTTTCTTTCATATTATTACCTCCTTTTTTTCTTATTTTTATCAGGTTTTAAAAAAATATACCTCGACATTTTCATTATTTTTTCTACAAAAATTTTTTTATTATTGATTTTTTTTCACTATAATGATAGAATATTCATTGTCGCAAAATAATATTATTTTCCCACTCCCCCTTTAGTATAAAAAAAGAGACCTTTTTAAAGGTCTCTTTTTTTATACAATACCAAAAGCATTGTGTCTAACTAATAATTTTTCGAAATCTTTCGACGGAACTGGTTTGCTAAATAAATATCCTTGAGATTCATTACACTCTTCATCTCTTAAGAAACTAAGTTGTTCTTTAGTTTCTACTCCTTCTGCAATTACATTAAGCTTTAGATTTTTGGCAAGCATTATTATTGCCTTTATTATGGATTCGTTATCACTATTAATTCCTATATCTCTAACAAAAGAATAATCTATCTTAAGTGCATCAATCTTAAAATTCTTTAAATATGCTAAAGAAGAAAAACCTGTTCCAAAATCATCTATTGAAACTTTAACACCCATATCTTTAAATTTTCTAAGGGTTCTTGCAGTAAAGTCTACGTTCTTAATAGCAATACTTTCAGTTATTTCTATTTCTAACCACTTAGACTCTAGACCTGTTTCATTTAATATTTGTCCTACTTTTTCAACAAAACCTTCCTGTTGAAATTGACAAGCTGAAATATTTACAGCTACACGCATCGGTTCATATCCCATATTCTGCCATACCTTATTTTGTTTACAAGCAGATCTTAGCGTCCATTCTCCAATAGGTATAATAAGTCCCGTTTCTTCAGCTATAGGAATAAATTTTCCAGGAGAAACCAATCCAAGTTCTGGATTAATCCATCTAATAAGAGCTTCCATACCTATTATTTGTCCAGTATTTAAATCTACTTGAGGCTGATAATATAATTCAAGTTCTTTTCTTTCTAGAGCATTATATAGTTTATTTTCTAATATTAAATTCTCAAAAGTTGTAAAATTCATATCTGATGTGTAAAATTGATAGGTGTTTTTTCCATTTTGTTTTGCACGATACATTGCTATATCTGCATTTTTCAAAAGAACATCAGAGGTTTTTCCATTTTGAGGAAAAATAGAAATTCCAATACTACTAGTAATTCTAAATTCTTCTCCATTTAATATACATGGCTTTTTAGTAGACTTTATAATTTTATCAGCTATATATTTAACTTCTTTCTCATTATTAATTTTAGGTAATAATACGGTAAATTCATCACCACCAAGTCTAGATACTATATCCTTTTGTCCAATACAATTTAGTAGTCTTTGAGAAAATTCTTTTAACAATTGATCTCCTATGCTATGTCCTAGCGTATCATTAATACGCTTAAATCCATCTAAATCTATAAACATTACTGCTAATTTATTTTTATATCGTCTAGCCTTATTTAATTCAACATTAAGACTATCCTGAAGCATAATTCTATTAGGAAGTCCCGTTAAATTATCTTTATATACTAACTGCTTTAATCTTTTGTTTTCATATTGAAGCTGTCTAAAGTTTTCATTTAATACAGCATTCATCTGCTTTAAATTATTAATAAAAGAATTCAACTCTATGATTATACTATTTGGCCATCGAACTGACCTTTGATAAAAAATTTTTTTAGGCAGATTTAAAGCAATATTAGACAATCTATAAATAGGATTTACTATAATTCTTGATAAAACATTAGAAAATAAAAAAGATAGTAAAATAATAATTAAAATTATACCCATATTTTTAAATAGATCATAACTATTATTATATCCACTTACTATACTAATAGTTAAGGCAGAAAAAACCATACAGCCCACAATTAAATTAAAAGCCATTTCTTCAAAATAAAATTTATTTTTATTCTTTTTTAATACTAATTTCCTAATAGATGAATAGGTAATTATGATATTTACAATTATTGAATTAGCGATTCCATTAATACAAAATTTAAGCATAGTTGAAAGCGACAATATTTTATTAAAATCCAAAATATTACATATTATATATGTATATGGCATACCTATACACAGCCAATAAAAAGTATCTAATAAAACTATATTCTCTTTTCTGCATTTTAAAAGCAACCCTACAACTAATACTTCAAATATATATATATTAATAAAATAAAAATTATTAAAAGATATAAAAATATAACTATTGATAATTATGCAGGCAATAATTCCACTTGTTATTCCATATAATTGAACTGTAGTTAATGTGGCAATACTTCCAAGTATAAAATTCACATTTGGTAATAATGGGATTTTGAAAAAATTAACTATAAACCCTGCTACAATAAATAAAAATAAAATTCTATACTTTCTTATATTATGCATTACATCCTCCTGTCATTTTAATATAAATCTACTAAAACAATATTATATTTTCTATAAAACATTACAAAAACCCTTTTATATAATTTTTTTTATGCAAAAATAAAAAAAAACAACCAAAATATGCATTTCAGTTGCCTTTTATTATATATATCTTCATATTTTTACAAATATATACATATAAATAAATATACATATAACTATTGGAATATAAGAAAATATATTATCTTTTTCTATACTTTCTATAGTTAAATTATTATTTCTTTTTATCATTTTAAATAAATATTTAACCATAAAAAATGAAACTATAGCCAATACTCCATAAAAAATTATTTGAAATAAAATTATATTTAATGGAATTTCAGATGAAATATTGCTTCCATTTTTATTTAAAACAAAATATCCTAAAGTTGTAGCAATAGAGTTATTTATAGCATGTCCTACAATAGAAGGATATATTGAATTCGTAATAATTGTCATATATCCAAATACAATTCCAAGTATAAACGGTCCCATGAAATTATATATGTTAAAATGAAAAAGAGCAAATAAAAAAGCTGTATATAATATACTTTTTTTCATCCCTTTATCTTGATTCATCCTAAGAAAAAAACCTCTAAATAAAGTTTCTTCACATATACCTGGAGTTATTCCCATTAAAAATAAAAACCATACATATTGAATATCACTATTTGCAAACGGAACTTGAGGAACATTATTATGTCCAAAAAAGTTTAATATGGATATTATTATTAAATTTCCAAATACCGCTATAGGATAAGTAAATAATGTTATAAAAATAGCTAAAATTATATTTTTAAAACTTGTTTTGTTAAATCTTAAAAATTCTTTAAGTTTTTCTTTTTTAAATGCAAATGAAAATATTAAAGCTGGTAAAAAAATTATCATATACTCTGTTATTATAAGCCCTGTATCAATATCTTTTTTTTGAAAATAAACACCAACAGTTAAAAATAATACTGCAAGTAATAAATATATACTATTAGATGCTGTACTTTTTTTCATATTATTCTTTTAACGCCCCTTTATATTTTAATAATTTAATATAAACATTTATTCCATTTAATAAAATATCTTCATTAAAATTAAAGTTTATATTATGAAGTCCGTTTATAAATCCCTTTTTTTCATTCCTAGATCCAAGCATAAAAAAAAGTCCTGGCACATACTTTTGGTAATAAGAAAAATCTTCAGATATCATAAGAGGTTCTAATACTTTTATATATTCTTCATCTACTGCATTTTTAAACTCTTCAAATAATTTTATATCATTATTTACAGCTGGATAATCATCTTTTATATTAATGTTTATTTTGCAGTTAAAGGCTTTTTCAAACCCATTAGCTATATCATATATTCTTTCTTTTAATTTATCATAAACATCCTGCTTAAATGCTCTAATTGTTCCTTCAAGATTAACACTTTCAGCTATTATATTTCTTCTACTTCCTCCCTCTATTTTCCCAATAGTCAAAACCCCTTCATCTAATGGTCTTATATTCCTAGATACTATACTTTGAATAGAATTTATAAAATTCGAAGCTATAACAATAGAATCTATAGCATTTTGAGGCATTGCGCCATGGCCACTTTTACCTATTATTTCTATATCTATTTCTCCTGTTTGTGCTAAAAAATAAGAAGGTCTTATACCAACAAATCCTTCATTAATTTCAGGATAAATATGAAGTCCATATATTTCATTGACATTATATTTTTCCAAAACCCCCTCTTTTATAAGAGGTAACGCTCCTCCAGGAGATTCTTCTGCAGGTTGAAATATAAAAACTATATTATCATTTAAATATTCTTTATGACTATTTAAATACTCTATAAATCCTAGTAATATGCTCATATGTCCATCATGTCCACACAAGTGCATAACTTTGCCATCTACATTTAACCCATCCATATCAGCTCTAAATGCTATATTTTTGTCACCTTTTCTACCTTTAATTTTTCCTACTACTGCTGTTTCTAAAAAAGTTTCATATTCTATTCCCAAATAGTCTAAATAATCCTTTATATATTTAGATGTTTTATGCTCTTTCATACCAAGTTCTGCTATTTTATTCAAACACTTTCTATGATTAGCTACAATTTCTTTTAACCTTAAAATCTCTTTTTCTAAAATCAAAATTATCACCTCTTTAAAATAATTATCACAATAATATATTGTATTGAATATATTTATAGGGAGTGATACTATATATTAAAGTCTTCTTTTTGCAAAATAGCAATGATTTAAATTATTTATTATAAAACATATATTATCATATATTTATAATAAAGGGGGTATAAAAATGAAAAAAGCAAATATTGCAATAGTTGGAGCTACTGGAATGGTAGGAAGAACATTTTTAAAAGTTCTAGAAGAAAGAGATTTTCCTATAGAAAATCTTTATTTACTTGCATCAAAAAAATCTGCCGGAAATACTATAAGTTTTAAGGGTAAAGATTACATAATAGAAGAATTAAATGAAAATTCTTTTGATAAAGATATAGATATTGCTCTATTTTCTGCGGGAGGAGATATTAGTAAAAAATATGCTCCAATAGCTAAAGAAAAAGGAGTAATTGTAGTTGATAATAGTAGCGCTTGGAGAATGGATAAAGATGTTCCACTAGTAGTTCCCGAAGTTAATCCAGAATATGTAAAAAAACACAATGGGATAATATCAAATCCTAACTGTTCAACTATTCAAGCAGTAGTTCCTCTAAAAGCACTGCATGATAAATTTAAAATCAAAAGAATAGTTTATTCAACATATCAAGCTGTTTCTGGGTCTGGTGTTAGAGGAATAAAAGATCTTGAAGAAGGTGTAAAAGGAAACGAGAACAAATTATATCCACACCCTATAGCTTATAACTGTTTACCTCATATAGATGTCTTTATGGATAATGGTTATACAAAAGAAGAAATGAAAATGATAGATGAAACTAAAAAAATATTAAACGATTATGACCTTAAAATAACTGCTACAACAGTAAGAGTTCCAGTATTATACGGTCACAGTGAATCTGTAAATGTAGAATTTGAAAAAGAATTTGAACTTGAAGAAATATTTACTACTTTAAAAAATACTCAAGGGGTAGTTGTTATTGACAATCCAAAAGAAAATGAGTATCCTCTAGCAGTAAATATCGAAGGAAAAGATGAAGTGTATATTGGAAGAATTAGAAGAGATTTTAGTGTTAACAATGGAATTAACATGTGGGTAGTTGCTGATAACATAAGAAAAGGTGCTGCAACTAATACAGTTCAAATAGCTGAACTTTTATTAAAATATAATTTAGTGTAGAAAGGGTGAATTTCATGCTATTTAAAGGTTCTGGTGTTGCTTTAGTTACTCCATTTAAAGATGGTAAAGTAAATTTTACTAAACTAGAAGAGCTTGTAGAATATCATATTAAAGAAGGAACTGATGCTTTAATTGTATGTGGTACTACAGGAGAAGCATCTACAATGACTGATGAAGAACAACTTCAAACCATAAAATTTGTAGTTGAAAAAACAAATAAAAGAATTCCTGTAATAGCAGGAACAGGATCAAATAATACAGCTCATTCAATACATTTAAGTAAAAAAGCAGAAGAATATGGAGTTGATGGACTTTTAATTATAACTCCATATTATAACAAAGCTACTCAAAAAGGACTTATAGCTCATTTTAAAGCCATTGCAAGTTCTGTAAATATACCTATTATAGTTTATAATGTCCCTGGCAGAACTGGTGTAAATATTAGTCCTAGTACACTTGCTGAAATTGCTAAAATAAAAAATATAGTAGCAATAAAAGAGGCTAGTGGAAATATAGCTCAAGTTGCTGAAATGGCAAGAGTTTGCCCTAAAGATTTTGCAATATACTCAGGAAATGACGATATGATTTTACCACTTTTATCTTTAGGTGGGGCTGGAGTAATTTCAGTAGTTGCAAATATATGTCCTAAGGATACCCATGATTTAGTAGCTAAATATTTTGAAGGAGATATAAAAGCTTCTAGAAAGTTACAACTTGATATGAAACCTTTAATAGATGCTTTATTTATAGAAGTAAATCCTATTCCTATTAAAACTGCTATGAATTTATTAGGATTTGATATGGGAGAGTTTAGACTTCCACTTGTTGAAATGAGCCCTAATAATTTAGAAGTTCTAAAAAAAGAATTAATTAATTACGGATTTAAATTAAACTAAAATTAAATTTTAAGTAGTATAAATCATTTTATAATTAGGAGGATTTTATGATTAAAATTATAGTTAATGGTTCTCTTGGTAAAATGGGAAAAGTTTTAACTAACTCTATATTTGAAGATGCAAACTTTGAGCTTATAGCAGGTGTATCTAAATATGAAACTGAAAATACTAACTATAAACTATACTCAAATATATTAGATGTAAAGGAAAAAGCAGATGTTGTTATTGATTTTTCAAACCCTGAAAGTTTAAAAGATTTATTGACTTACTCTAAGAAAACAAAAACTCCTTTAGTAATTGCTACAACTGGATATAATGATGATGAACTTGATATGATAAAAGAAGCTTCTAAAGAAGTTCCTATTTTTCATAGCTCTAATATGTCACTTGGTGTAAATCTACTATTAAAATTAGTAGAAGTTTCTGCTAAGGCTTTAACTAATTTTGATATAGAAATAGTCGAAAAACATCATAATAGAAAAGTAGATGCTCCTAGTGGTACAGCTTTAATGCTTGCTAATGAAATACAAAAAGTTTTAAATAATACCGAGTTTAATTATGGAAGATATGGAAAAGATGCAAAAAGAAAAGAAAAAGAAATAGGAATACATGCAGTAAGAGGTGGAACTATAGTAGGTGATCACTCTGTAATATTTGCTGGAAAAGATGAAATAGTAGAACTTAATCATATAGCTTTATCAAAAGAAATATTTGCACAAGGTTCACTAAAAGCTGCTAAATTTATTGTGAATAAAGAAAATGGATATTATAATATGAAAGATGTAGTAACTTTATAGAGATATCAATTCCTTATAATAGAAAAAAAGTGGTCATTTGACCACTTTTTATCTATCTTCATTTGTTACATTAAATACATATGGAATATTTCTGTAATAATCTCCATAATTTAATCCATATCCAACTACAAATTTATCTTCTATTGTGAACCCAACATAATCTGGAACTAAATCTACTTTTCTTCTATTTGGTTTATCAAGTAATACGCAGCATTTAATACTAGAAGGATTTTTAGTTTTTAAATGTTCCATTACATGACTCATTGTAAGTGCTGAATCTGTTATGTCATCTACAACTAAAACATCATATCCTGATATATCATCTGCAATGTCAGAAAGAAGGTTTACTTTTCCAGAACTTTCTTCTCCATGGCCATAACTAGACGTGGTCATAAATCCTATTTTTACAGGAATATCTATCTTTCTAACAAGATCAGCTGTAAATATAAAACTTCCCTTTAAAAGAGATATTACAAATAATTTCTTATCCTTATAATCATTAGATATTTGCTGACCTAGTTCAGTAACTCTTTTTTTGATGTCTTCTTCAGAGCACAGTGTTTCCCATACTTTTTTTTCTATATCCATGTATAATACCTCCTACAGTATTTTAAGCCTATTTTAATTAAAAAGTAGATTTTTGTCAACTCACTTTAGTTTTTATTCATATTATCCATAACTTTTATTATAACCTCATCTGTTATTGTCATTCCATCACTACTAACTTTACCTAAATTTTTTATACTTTCTTCTACTTTATTTCCTACTATTCCATTTAACGGAGGAACTATACAGTTATATTTTGCTATTATTGCACTTTGAACTGCTGCCGAAGCTGCTGAAGCAAGTTTTAGAGCACATCCAGCTTTTGCTCCATCACATATCATTCCACTTAAATTAGCAATCATATTTTCAATTGCTCCTTCAATTTGACTGTAATCCCCTCCCATAAGCCAAGTTACTGCTGCAGACGCTCCTGTAGATGCTGCTACACCACATCCACATACAGCCGAAAGTCTTCCTGTATAATTTTTTATATATGCTGTAACTCCATGGCTTATAGCAAGTGCTTTTGCTAATTTTTCTTCACTTTGAGGATATTTTGAGTTATATGCAGCTATCGGAAGTATAGCTGTAAGACCATGATTTCCGCTTCCATTGGAGGTCATAACAGGCATATTAACTCCACTCATTCTAGCATCTGAAGCTGCTGCTGTAATCATCATAGCTTTATTCATTAAATCATCAGAAAGCATACCATCTTCTATAGATTTTTTAATACCGTATCCTACTCCTATTCCTATTTTATTATCTAGGGCAACCTTTGCAATTTTCTCATTCATTTCTATTCCTTCAAGTAAAAACTCTAAGTCATTTAAATCCATTTTTTCTATTTCTTCAATTAATTCTTTTATTGTAATACCCGCTATTGGACTATCAACATGAATATACTCTATATCTAGACTTATCTCCCCATTTAAAAGTACTTTATCGTTTTCCTCAAGGTGAACAAAATTATCATGTTTAGTCATTATAATAGCCTTTGATGTATTTTTAATTCCTTTTAAATTAACTTCAATATATACTTTTTCATTTGTATTTATAGGTGATATTTTAACTATATTTTTATCCATATATTCTTCAGATAATTTTACTTCTTCTTCTCCTAAACTTTCTAATACTCTAAGTCCTAACTCAGATTTACCTCCTAAAAGCCCCATAGATGCTGCTATTTTAAGTCCTAGCCTTGTAGTTCCTGGTATGCCTACACACATACCATTTTTGTATACATTCGGACTTACAAATATATTGCAGTCTACTATTTCATCATTTAAAAGTTCTTTTGCTTTGGCACATGCTAAAGCTACAGCAACTGGTTCTGTACATCCAAGAGCTGGCTTTACTTCTGATTTTAACATATCTATAATTACTTGTTTCATTGTAAATCCCTCCAATTATATTTTTTATTATTATTCTTAATAGCATAAACTGTGCCAAAATTTAAAAATTAGTTTTTCCAATAACTTCATCTCTTCATCCTTATTTAATAATCACGTTTCGTCTCAAAAATATAAAAAAAAGTCTCAATCTGAGATTGCCTTCTCATTTTGAGACTAATTAATTTTATATTCTTTTAGTTTTCTATATAAAGTAGCCCTTGAAATTCCTAAGGCATCTGCAGCTTTTTCTTTATCTTTTTTGTATTCTTTAAATTTATCTAAAGCTTTAATTATTTCTTTTTTTTCTAGTTCCTTAATAGGTGTAATTTCTTCTTCTTTATTAAAAAACATTTTTTTACTTTCATCTTTTAGTTTTTGAGGTAAATCCTCATATTTTATAATGTTAGAACTTGCCATATTTATGCTGTATTCTATTACATTTTGAAGTTGCCTTACATTTCCTGGCCATGAATGGTGAAGTATTCTTTTCATAGCTTCATCATCTATCCCATAAATTACTTTGTTTAATTTGTTAGAATAATCATCTATAATACTTTCTATTAATAAAGAAATATCTTCTCTTCGTTCTCTTAAAGGTGGTATATTTATAGGTATTACATTAAGTCTATAATATAGATCTTCTCTGAATTCTCCCTTTTCAACCATACTTTCTAGGTTTTTATTAGTAGCAGCTATTATTCTTACATCTACTGATATATTTGCTTTTCCTCCTATTTTTTCTACTTCTCTTTCTTGTAAAACTCTTAACAGCTTTCCTTGAAGATGAAGACTCATATCTCCAATTTCGTCTAAGAATATTGTTCCTTTATTAGCAAGCTCAAACTTTCCAAGTTTTCCTCCTTTCTTAGCTCCTGTAAAAGCACCTTCCTCATATCCAAACAATTCACTCTCTAGTAAATTATCTGGAATAGCAGCACAATTTATAGCTATAAAAGGACCTTCATGCCTATTACTATTATTGTGTATAGCTCTTGCAAATAATTCCTTCCCAGTTCCACTTTCTCCAATAATTAATACTGTAGATGATGATTTAGATGCAATTTGTGCTTCTTTTTTCACTTTTTTCATCAGTTGACTATTTCCAATTATATTATTAAATTTTATATTATAATCAGCCCCTGTTATTTCATTAAATTCTTTAATAGCAGAATAATTATCTATAAAATCAAATACATACCCTTTCACTTCAGTATCTATAATTATTGGATTTATATTATAAATGCCTCTTAAAGTATGACCTTCTTTTTTATATACAAAGCTAGTGCTTTTATATCTTTCTTTTATACCTTTTATATCTTCCATTTTTATAAAAGAGAATAAATTGAATATATTATCTTTTTCAAAACTATCTTTCAAATTAAATATTTTTTTTAACTTATCATTATACTTATCTATGTTTCCATGTATATCTGTAGAAACAACAGCCTTATCCATATTATTTAAAAGCATTTCAAGTCTTTTAGCTTCTAATTTAAGCTCGTAAGATTTATTTTCCGCTTCTATTTTACTTGATATAAAATCTGCCATTTTAGCTAAAAAATCCATAAGCTCCTTTTTGTTTTTCATTATATTATCTCTTTGCTCTTTAGAAAAAGCTATAAGTCCTATAACTCCATATATCTTATCATATAGTCTTATGGGACAGCATACTTCTGCAAATTCTTTACAGTCTTTTTTACCCTTGCACATCTGACATATTTTATCAAACCTAGGATTCTCAATTATAAAACTTTTACCTGTATCTAAAGAATTTCTAAAAGCAGAATACAAACTTACTTTCTCTCCTATTTTATTTCTATATTTACCTGTACCTGCAATCCTAGTTAAATCTTTATCTACTATTGTGACATCTACATTCAATACAGAAGATATTACTTCTGCTATATTTTTTATATCCTTTTTTATTACTTCTAAACTTATCATTTTACAACCTGTCTTTCATTTTTAATTGTATTAATATATTTTTAATATCTTTTAATAATACTATTACTTTATTTATAGAGTACTGTATAGACATAAGTATAATAATAAGCATTATCCAAACTACAACATTATAGTGTATTTTCATTTAAATTCCTCCTTTTCCTTAGAAAAAAAGACTAGGATTACCTAGTCTTTAATCTATTTTAATTCCTATATAAATATATCTTTCTTTATCAATTTCTTTAAAACTTCCACGGAACCCATTTTTATCAAATATATCTAATACTTCTTCTGGGTGGTAAAATTTGCTATTATATCCTCTGATCTTATTCTGAAATACTTTAAACTTGGTTATTAAATTTTTCGGGTTTTTATCTTCTATTATCACATTTCCCTTATATTTCAAAACTCTATAAACTTCTTTTAAGACTTTTTCCTCATTTTCAAAGCAATTAAAGTAATTTAAAAATATCACTTTGTCAAAATATTTATCTTTAAAGGGCATATACTGAACCGACCCTTTTATTATATTACAATTTTCATTATTTAATATAGCAGAAGTAGTGCAGTATTTTTCATTTTCTAATATAATGACATCTACACCTAATTTTTTTAAGTATTTCCCATAGTTAGAAATATCCCCTAAAAGTAAAACTTTCTCTCCAATAGAGCAGTTTATAGTATCTAAAAAATTGTGTATATTATTTTCTTTTTTACTAGGAGAAATACTGCCTTTTATGTAATATGATCTCTCTAAACATATTCTTTCCAAGAGAATTCACCTTCTGTCTTTTCTTTAGTTATTACTTATCTATTATAATAAATATGATTCCATTATTCAATAGAAATAGTTTGCATTAATTGATTAAATATAGCATTAACAATGTTAACGTTTTATTTTGAATTATTTTCAGATAGCTTTTTCATCTTTGAAATAGATACTTCATAAGCAACCTTCTTATCCACTTCACCATTATCTAATTTTTTTTCATATTCTCTACTTTGTATTCTTCCCCATATTTGAACTCTATCTCCTACTTTGAGATTTTTACAAAACTTAGCATTTCTTCCCCATGCTATCGAAGGTATATAGTCAGATTTATTATAAGATCTATTTACTGCTAAAAGTAAATCAGTTATTTCTCTTCCTAGTGGAGTTTTTCTATAAATAGGCTTTTTGCATATATATCCATCCAGAAATATATTGTTTGGATCCTTTTTTTCTTCTTCAAACTCTAATATTTCTCTTACAAATACAGTTAATATCAATTTATTTCTTCCATTTATTGATTTATTATATGATCTTAATTGTCCTAAAATACTTATCTTTTTCCCTATATCTAATTTAAAATCCCCAAGTAACCTCTCTGATATTGTAATAGGAAGTATATCTTCTGATTCACTTAATCTCTTTATTTTTATTTTAGCAGTATAAAACTTTTCTCCAAAGATTTCATGACTAACCTCTAAACCTCCTACAACTTCTCCTAACAGATTTACAACATTTGTATCTTCTTTTATATTAATCATCTCTACTCCCTCCATGTTCTTATGTATTATCTATATAAATATATTAAAAGATAAGTATTTTTATTCAAAATTTTTTCTAACATTTTCATCGTAAGAACAAAATATCACTTCGTGATACTCTCAGATGAGTAGCAGAGCTACTCATCTGTATTTTTTGAAACTAATTCACCATTACATTTTGGACATATAAGTATAGGCATTTTTACTTCAAAATTCTCAATATCACAACCAGAAGCAAAAAAGTCATCTTCAATAAATTCATCAATAATAAACCTAGGTACATCTTCTTCAAATCTACACTCCAAACATTGATATCTGTAAGTCTTCTCGTCTGTTTCTATCCCAAAGGGATACGCTTCCTCGTCCTCTCCCATATCTAGGAAGTTCTCTTTCTCTAAATCTTTC
>NZ_FRAE01000017.1 GCF_900142235.1 Tepidibacter formicigenes DSM 15518
CTAGGAATTCAGCAGATATATTAACCATTAGGGCATTTGACCCCGCAAAGGAGCATAGCTGATACCACATCATGGATAGACTGAACGAAGGAATTTAGGGACATTGATCCTGTGAGACATGGGAGGGTACGTCGCCATGAAATTAGTGGATTAATTCCAGTAATATTTTGGTAAAAACACTGATTTTCTGGAGTTATACATTTTTATATCCATAAAATTGAATATATTGAAGTTATATCCAAAATTATATCTATCAATTTATGAAATTGTAAGAAATAGAGAGTATTTAAGAGAAAATAAAAGTATATAGAGGGAGGTATTACGACATGAAAAAAAAAGGTATTATATTGATTTCTTTATTACTAATGAGTTCTTTGCTATTTGGATGCTCTTCAACTGAAGAAGCTAAAAAAGATATTAAATTTCAAGGAATTATAGAAGCTCAAGAAGTAGATTTAAATTCTAAGATACCAGGAAAAATAGGGGATATAAAATTTGAAGAAGGACAGGAAGTTAAAGAGGGAGATGTAATTGCTGTTATAGACTCAAAAGAGCTTATTGCTAAAAAATCTCAAATGGAGGCTTTAGTAAATGCAGCAAAATCACAATATGAAGCTGCTCAATCTCAAGTAAATGCAGCATCTTCTCAACTTACAAAAGCTCAAAATGGAGCAAGAACTCAAGAAATAGCTCAAGCTCAGGCTTATTATGATCTTATGGTAAAAACTTATGACAGAGTAGAAAAGCTTTATGAAAAAGGAGCAGTTTCAGCTCAAAAAAAAGATGAAGTAAAGGCACAACTTGATATAGCTGAGCAAAAGCTTAATATGGCAAAAGAAGGAGCAAGAAGCGAGGATGTATCTGGAGCACAAGCAATGGTAGCTTCTGCTATAAATATGGCTGAGGCTGCAAGGGGTAAATATGAACAGGCAAAAGCAGGTCTTGATGAAGTTAATGCTTATATACAAGATACTTTTATTAAGTCTCCTATAGATGGAACAATAACACTTATAAATTCTGATAAGGGAGAATTAGTGTCTACTGGAATGAGTATAGCTACGGTTTCTGATTTAAGTAATATTTGGATAGAGATAAATGTTGATGAAAGAAAATTAAATGAAGTTTATGAAGGTCAGGAAGCAAAAATAACAGTTCCAGCATTTAAAGACAAGGTATTTAAAGGTAAAGTTGTAAGGATAAATAGAAAGCCTGATTTTGCAGTTAAAAAGGCGACTAATGATAACGGGAATTATGATATTGTATCATATGGAGTAAAAATAAAAATAGAAAATGAGGAAGGTTTATTAAGACCAGGAATGACTGCATTTGTTGATTTTATAAAGTAGGTGATATTGGTGGAAAAAATTAAAAAATATATAATGCCATTTATTTTGATATTTGTAATTCCTATCATAGTAAATACTATGCTTTGCTATATGTTTTCGGATAATCAGATAAAGGAAATACCTACAGCGGTATACCTTGGAGATAATACTCAGTTTTCAAGAAGTATAGTTAAATATTTTGATGATAGTGATACGTTTGATGTAAAGTATTATACTGATAGTCCTTATGAAATAGAAAAGCTAATAATAGAAAATAAAGCTAGATTTGGACTTTTAATACCGAATGACTTTTATAAGGATTTAAAGAAATATAAATCACCTACAATTTTAACTGTATATGATGGAAGTCAGCTTTCAATTACTTCATTTGCAAAAATACAAGCAGGAGAAACTCTTTTGACATTAAAAGGTGGGGCTTTAATTAAGGTATTGCAAGGAAAGCTTAATATTCCATATGATAAGGCAAAAAAAATAGTATCATCTATTGGAATTCAAACTAGATTACTGTTTAATCCTACTAGAAATTATACAAATTATTTAATGCCTGGATTTATGACAGCTATTGTTCAGGTAGGGCTTGTCATTGCAGCAGCGGTAGCTGTAAATAGAGAAAAGAGAAGAAATATGATTACTTATTTGACTTCTAAGATATTTGTATATTCAGTACTTGGATTCATATCTTTGATTGCTAATATATATATTCAAGTTAAAATATTTAATGTTCCCTTTAGGGGAGATTTAAAAGAACTTTTAGTTTTAACATTTGCTTTTACAACTTGTGTATCATCAATAGGAATGTGCGTATCAACAGTAGTTTGGGATAAGGTAAAAGCAGCTCAGGTAGCAGCAGTATTATTTTTACCAAATACTATAATGATTGGATATACATATCCTTTAATAGGGATGCTAAATGGATATCAAATTTTTGGAAAATATATACCTCTTTATCATTATGCTGATAATTTAAGAGATATTATGATTAAAGGGTATATTGTTGATTTTTTAGGAGATGTAAAATACTTACTTATAGTTTGTCTTATTTTTATTGTTTTAGCAGTAGGTATTGAAATTATAAGAGAGAGTAAATCCTTTAAAAAGAAAGATAAGAGAGAAGGTGAAATTGTTGAAAATATTTAAAGAAATAACGAAATTTTTTAAAGATCCTAAAAATATAGTAATATTAATTATAGGGCCAATATTGTTCACTTTTCTTATTGGAGGGGTTTATTTAAAAGATTATATAAATGACATACCTATTGTGGTTTTAGATATGGATAATACATCTACTTCTAGAATGATAATAAATGAATTTGAAAATAATGAAAGGTACTATATTTCATATAGAGCTAATTCTTTAGATGAGCTTAAAAATATTATAGATGCTAAAAAGGCATATCTTGGAATTTATATACCAAAAGGATTTAATAAGGATATAAAAAAGCAAAAATCATCTAATATAGCTCTTATTATAGATGAGAGTAATATAACTATAGGAAATACAGCACTTGCTTCAGCAACTGAAATACTTGCAACATTAAATGCAGGGATTAATATAAAAATACTTGAGGCTAAGGGGATAGACCCTACTACTTCTTATAATTTAGCTAAAATATTTAATTTTGAAGCTAGAGTTTTATATGATCCAAAGTTCACTTATAAAGGGTATTTGATGCCAGGAATAATACTTGTATTTGTTCAGCAGTTATTTTTATCAGCGTTTATTCCGAAAATATTAGAGGATAGAGAAAATATTATTATAAAGTCAGGTATATATGCAACTGGTGCAGCAATTTCTTATGTATTTTGTGCTTTGATTTTAAAATATTTTCTTAATATAAGCATTAAAGGATCTTTGTTAACTGCTTTTGTTTATGTATATATATTCATATTATCTTTATTAGGAATTGCTTTGGTTATAGCAGCTTTATTTAAGGATAGATTAAAGGTTACTCAATTTACAATGCTTTTATCTATGCCAACTTTTTTAACAGCTGGATATGCTTGGCCGATAGACCAAATACCGAATCCTCTTCTTTATGTTATAAAGATTATATGGCCTCTTATATATGCAATAAGTCCTATTAGAGATATTATTATTAAAAATACTCCTGTTTTAATATTTAAAAAAGAGATAATTTCTCTTATATTGTTTGGGATTATATGGTTTATAATAGGTTATAATTTATTTATGTATATTTTTGATAAAAAAAATGGAGGTAATGTTAGTGAATAAAAAGGAGCTGTATGATTTTTTAGAAAGCTATAATTTTATTGAGGATATGTCTGGAAAAACTATTATAAATTTAATGAAAAGTGTTGAAATAATGAGGTTTGTATATAATAATTTATTTGCAAAGCATGGTATTTCAGAACCTAAGTTTTATGTTTTACTTTTGCTTTCTTATTCAGAAGATGGAATGGTTCTTTCTGAAATTGGAGAAAAGATGCTTGTTACAAGAGCTAATATGACAGGTCTTATGGATAGAATGGAAAAGGAAGGATTAGTAGAAAAAAGAGTAAATCCAAAGGATAGAAGATCTACAAAAGCATATCTTACAGATAAGGGAAGAGAATTGTTTGAAGATATAAAAGCGATACACATAGATTTTAGTAAGCAAATGACTAGAGTTTTAGATATTAAAGAAAAAGAAAACTTAAATAATTTATTAGAAAAGCTTCAGTGTGATATAGTAAACTGTTTTAGTGAGGAGGAATAAAAATGAATAAGAAATTTATTTCCATGGCTTTATGTGCATCACTTATTTTTTCATCTAATATGGCAGTACCTTTTAATATATATGCAGATGAAATAGTTCAAAATGTAGTAGAGGAAAATAAAGAGTTGAATTTAACTCTTGATAAAGCTATAGAAATTGCCATGGAGAATAACTATATATTAAAATCTCTTGAAGTTGATCTTGAGTCAACTGATTTATCTCTTGATAGAGCGAAGTATAATGAAAAAAAGATTAAAAAAGGGCAAGATAAGTTGGATGATGCAAAAGAGAAATCTGCTCCTTTGATTAATGGGATTGATAAACTTATATCAAATGGATTAGGAACAGAAGCAAGTAGTGTTAATGATATTAAGCAAAATGTAGACGGAGTACTTAATACATTGAATCAAATTCCAGATGAAATGCTTTCGCCTGAACAAAAAGTTCAAAAATCTATGTTACAAGAAGCATCTAATAGCTTAAGCTATGCTATAAGTGAAGGATATGGAAATTATAGCAAAAAAGATATTGAAGGAGGTATAAAAGCTGGAGAAGATAAATTAGATTTAGGAATAGAAGAAGCAAATTCAGCTATAGCTGAAAAATTAAATATAGATGTAGATAGAGTTCTTGCTCTTGATTCTACAACAGAACTTATGACAACTATGGCAGAGCTTCAAAATGAAGTAACAAAAGATGGATATAAAATAGCTCAAAAGCAAATAGAGCTTCTTACTCGTCAAAAATATTATGAGGTAATAAAAACTAAGAAAATAGAAGAACTTAAAAAAGTAGCACTTGATAGAGCTAATAAGCAGTATGAAATGTCAAAAAATGCTTATGAAGAAGGTATGAAGGCAAAGGATGATGTGCTTCTTTCTCAGGCTCAGGTAAAGCTTATGAATGTGGATTATAGAAATGCTGTATTAAACAGAAAAAAAGCAGAAATAGAGTTTAAAAAAGTAATAAATGTAGATCTTGGAGTTGATATTAATTTAGTTGAAGACTTTACTACCGAGAAAGAAAGTTTTAATTTAGAAGAAGGAATAAAACAAGGTCTTGAAAAAAGGATAGAAATAAGAAAAGCACAGGCTCAGTATTTGGTGGATAAATTAAATTTTGAACTTACATCAAAACAATATCCAGATAACACATATCAATACAAAGAAGCTAAAGTTAAGATGGATAAATCAAAAGTTGAGTTAGAAAAATCATATAAAGAAGTAGAAGCAAGCATAAGACAGTCTTATGAAGCATTGATTGCTACACAAGATATGATATCATATATAGAAAATGTAGTAGAAAATGCAAAGGAGTCTTTAGAAATAGCTGAGTGTAGATATGAAGAAGGATATGGGTTTGAAACTAGCGTTTTAAAATCTGCTAATCTTGAAGATATAGCAGGTACTATTGTAGAAGTAATATCTGCACAAGAAAGACTTAGTGATATAGAAGAAAAGGTAGTAGAGGTTATATTTAACTATAACTTAGCAAAGGATAAGTACTTAAATGATATAGGAACGTATTAAATAATTTTATAATGAATATATTAGGATATAAAAAAATATAATAACATAGTGATTAATATGATAAAATATATTATGAAAACGATACCAGAAAGGAAGTGTAATAATGAAATTATTTATAGACACAGCTAATGTAGATGAAATAAGAGAAATAAATGATTGGGGAGTAATAGAAGGAGTTACAACTAATCCTTCATTAATTGCAAAGGAAGGAAGAGATTTTAAAGAAGTAGTAAAAGAAATAACTGATATAGTAGATGGGCCAATATCTGCTGAAGTTATATCTTTAGAAGCAAAAGGAATGATAGAGGAAGCTTTGGAACTTTCTAAAATTCATCCTAACATAGTTATAAAAATTCCTATGATTGCTGAAGGCTTAAAAGCTATAAAAGAACTTTCTAAAAAAGGGATAAAGACTAACGTAACATTAGTTTTTTCTGCTAATCAAGCACTTCTTGCTGCAAAAGCAGGAGCTACATATGTTAGTCCTTTTGTAGGAAGACTTGATGATATAGGACATGAAGGGATGAATCTTATAAGAGAAATTGCTGAAATATTTGATATTCATGGAATAGATACAGAGATTATATCAGCAAGTATTAGACATCCTGAGCATGTAAAATTATCTGCTCTTGCTGGTGCTCATATTGCTACAATTCCGTATAAGGTATTTAAGCAAATGGTAAAGCATCCTATGACTGATCTTGGTATAGAAAGATTTTTAAAGGATTGGGAAGGTGTACCTAAAAAATAGAGCCAATTTGGCTCTATTTTTTTTGCTTATAAAATGGAATTAATAGCTGTTGACCTTCATAAATCAAGTTGGGGTTTCTTAAATAATTAAAACGTATTATATACATCATTGGTACGTCATATTTTTCTGAAATAGAAGCTATTGTTTCACCTTTTTCTACTGTATGAATTATAGAATCTGGAGGTGAAACTGGAATTCTTAAAGCTAATCCTATAGGTATTAAATCAGGATTTGGTATAAAGTTGAATTTTAAAATAATCTCTACAGTTGTATTGAATTTCTCTGCAATTTTAGCTAAAGTATCTCCTTTTTGTACTCGGTATATATGAAAACCAAAAGGAGCTATAAAGTATGGATTAATAAACATAGTCTTTCCTCCTAAAATAATATTTTTCATATATTATATTTAGAAGTTGTAATTTGTGTTCCATCTCATAAAATGTACTGATACAATTTGTGTTTTTGCATATAATCCACTAATTGTATTGATAAAACACACTTGGGTATGAGATAATATTCTTGGAAAAGGAAAAAAATTCAATAATTGTATTGGTATAATAAAGGGGGAGTTAATATGAGTAGATATGAATTAAATAAAAACTTAGCTCAAATGTTAAAGGGTGGAGTTATAATGGATGTTACAAATCCTGAAGAAGCAAGAATTGCTGAAGAAGCTGGTGCTTGTGCTGTTATGGCACTAGAGAGAGTACCTGCTGATATTAGAAAGCATGGTGGAGTTGCAAGAGCTTCAGATCCACAAATGATAAAAGGTATTAAAGAAG
The DNA here is from genome assembly GCF_900142235.1 of Tepidibacter formicigenes DSM 15518. Lineage (GTDB taxonomy): Bacteria > Bacillota > Clostridia > Peptostreptococcales > Peptostreptococcaceae > Tepidibacter > Tepidibacter formicigenes. Next base: position 7,126 of record NZ_FRAE01000017.1, read on the forward strand.
CAGTTTCTATTCCTGTTATGGCAAAGGTAAGAATAGGACATTTTGTAGAAGCTCAGATACTTGAAGCTTTAGAAATAGATTATATAGATGAAAGTGAGGTTTTAACACCCGCTGATCCAACTCTTCATATTGATAAAAAAGCTTTTAAAGTTCCTTTTGTTTGTGGAGCAAAAAATTTAGGTGAAGCTCTAAGAAGAATTGGAGAAGGTGCTTCAATGATTAGAACTAAGGGGGAACCTGGAACGGGTGATGTTATTGAAGCTGTTAAGCATATGAGAATGATGAACTTTGAAATTAGAAGAATTCAAGGCTTATCAAAAGAAGAATTGATGAATGCTGCTAAAGAGTTACAGGCTCCTATTCATCTTGTTGAATATGTTCATGAACATGGAAAACTTCCTGTTGTAAATTTTGCAGCTGGTGGTGTTGCTACTCCTGCTGATGCTGCGATGATGATGCAGCTTGGTTGTGATGGAGTATTCGTTGGTTCAGGAATATTTAAATCTGGAGATCCTAGAAAAAGAGCTAGTGCTATAGTTAAAGCTGTTACACACTTTAATGACCCTAAAATATTAGCTAAAGTTTCAGAGAACCTTGGGGAAGCAATGGTTGGAATCAATGTTTATTCAATAGATAAAGAAGAAAGAATGGCTAATAGAGGGTACTAAAATGAAAAGAATTGGTATTTTAGCACTTCAAGGTGCATTTAAAGAGCATATAAATGTAATTAAATCATTAGGTCATGAGGCTATTGAGATAAGAAAATTAGAAGAGTTGGATAATCTTGATGGCATTATTTTACCTGGTGGAGAAAGTACAGCAATGGGAAAACTTCTTAATGATTTTGGAATTAAAGAAGTTTTAGTAAATAAAATAAAAAATGGATTAGCAGTATGGGGAACCTGTGCTGGAATGATTCTCCTTGCAAATGAACTAGATGGTGATGAGGCTCATCTAAAAGTTATGAATATTAAGGTGAGACGAAATGCATATGGTTCTCAACTGGATAGCTTTATTGTTAAGGAAGTTGTTGAAGGGGTATCTAAAAAGGAAATTCCTATGGTGTTTATTAGAGCTCCCTATATTGTTGATATTGATGAAAATGTTGAAGTTCTTCATAAGGTTGATGGAAATATAGTAGCTGCACGTCAAGATAATATGCTGGTAACTTCCTTTCATCCTGAACTAACAGATGATACGACTTTTCATGAATATTTTATAAATATGATAAATGAACTTGAGTAATAAAAATTTACTTAAAAAGACTATGAATTATTTTATGATTCATAGTCTTTTTTAATATGGAAGGATAATTGGTTTTGTATTGTGTTTAGAAATTGAATTTTCATTGAAAAATGATAACTAATAGGCATGAATTAGAATGTATATTTGTTCTATATAATAATAAATAAAACAATTATATAACATAAATACAAAAAAATATGACATATATCTTTACAAACTATTAAAATATGACGTATAATTATATTGAAATTTTTATACGGAATTTTTATGGGGAGGAAATTGATTATGGATAGAAATTTAGCATTAGAGCTTGTTAGAGTAACTGAAACAGCAGCCCTTGCTTCTGTTAGATTTATGGGAAGAGGAGATAAGAATGGAGCTGATGGAGCAGCTGTGGAAGGAATGAGAAAAGCTTTTTCAAGTGTAAAGGTTAACGGAGAAGTAGTTATAGGAGAGGGAGAGCTTGATGAAGCTCCAATGCTTTATATAGGAGAAAAAGTAGGATGTGGAAAAATAGACGACATGGAAGTGGATATTGCAGTAGATCCTTTAGATGGAACTTCTCTTATAGCAAAGGGACTTCCAAATGCTATTGCTGTAATTGCCATGGCTAAAAAAGGATGCTTACTTCATGCACCGGATACATATATGAAAAAAATGATAGTAGGACCAAAGGCTAAAGGATGTATAGATATAAATGCATCTGTTGAAGAAAATTTAAAAAAAGTTGCAGATGCTTTAAATAAAGATATATCTGATTTAACTGTTATAATACAGGATAGAGAAAGACATGAAGAAATGGTAAGTGAAATAAGAAGAGTTGGAGCAAGAATAAAAATGTTTGGAGAAGGAGATGTTGCAGCGGGTATTGCAACTTGTTTTGAAGATACAGGAGTAGATATACTAATGGGTATTGGAGGAGCGCCAGAAGGTGTTATAACTGCTGCTGCTGTAAAGTGTATGGGTGGAGATATGCAGGGGATTATTTATCCTATGAGTGAAGAAGAAAGAAAAAGATGCTATGATTTAGGATTTACTGATGAAGATATAAAAAAAGTATTATATTTAGATGATTTGGCGAAAGGTGATGAAGTATTCTTTGCAGCGACAGGAATTACGGATGGAGATTTATTAAAAGGTGTAGTTTCTTATGATAAAAATAGGGCTAAGACTCACTCGGTTGTAATGAGAGCAAAAACAGGAACTATAAGATTTGTTGAAGCGATACATAGATTTGATAAGAGTCAAGTGTTAATAGAGCTTATGAAAAAATATAGGAATGTATAAAAAATATAAAAAAAGTCCCAAATAGAATTGGGACTTTTTTATATGCAAGGAATATATTTAAATATTGATAGTATAGTTTATATTGTAGTTTAAAATTATAAAAAAGTCTTTATTTTAAAGATTTTAAATGTAGGCTTTTTTGAAATTTCCTATTCATTATAAAAAAATACAGTAATATATTGACTTTAAAAATAGTATATCATACTATATAAATGTGACATACTTAAAGGGGGAGTTTTTTTATGGATAGAAATTTAGCTATAAATTTAGTTAGAGTAACAGAGGCTGCTGCTCTTGGGGCTTCGAAGCATTTAGGTAGAGGAGATAAAAATATTGCAGACCAGGCTGCTGTAGATGGAATGAGGAAAATGTTTGACACAATAGATATTGATGGGACTGTAGTTATAGGAGAAGGGGAAATGGATGAGGCTCCAATGCTTTATATTGGAGAAAGTATTGGAAGGTGTTGTGATGGAGCTATTAAGGTAGATATTGCGGTGGATCCATTAGATGGAACGAACTGTGTAGCGAAAGGACTTCCAAATGCTATTGCTGTAGTGGCTCTTGCTCCGAAAGGACATCTTCTTAATGCACCCGATATGTACATGGACAAAATTGCGGTGGGACCAAAGGCTAAAGGGCTTGTAAGTCTGGATAATCCTATAACTGAAAATTTAAAAATACTTTCAAATGTACTTGATAAGAGTATGGATGATTTAACTGTTACTATGCTTGATAGAGAAAGACATGAAAAGTTAATAAAAGAGTGCAGAGATGCTGGAGTTAGATTAAAGCTTTTCAATGAAGGAGATATAGGAGCTGCCATGGCAACTTGTTTTGATCATACAGGGATAGATATGATGGTTGGAATAGGGGGAGCGCCTGAAGGGGTATTAGCAGCAGCGGCTCTTAAATGTATGGGAGGAGATTTTCAAGGAAGACTTGTCCCTTATGAAGATGAAGAGAAAAAAAGGTGTATAGATATGGGGATTAATCCAAATAAACTCCTTACAATGGAAGATTTAGTAAAAGGGAATGAAGTGTACTTTGCAGCTACAGGAATAACTGAAGGAGATTTTTTAAAAGGGGTTGTTTATAAAGGAAACAAAATAGTACAAACACACTCTGTTGTAATGAGGTCGGAAACAGGAACTATAAGATTTATAGATGCAATACATAAGCTAGATAAAAAGCCGAGTTATGCAAAGTAAGCAAGAAGAAAAAGAGAACAAGGAATAATTTAGATAGAATTGGTTATAATAAGAGAGATATTTTATCTCTCTTTTTTCTTGACCGTATTTAATATCAATGATAATATTACTGTATTAGATTTTCACTTCTTTTTCTTATCTTACTTTTTCCCAATATTAAATTAAAGTAAAATGTGGAGGGGATATTTTTGAATTATGAAGATTTGAAAGGTAAAACAATAGTTCAGCTTAGAGAAATTGCAAAGGAGAAAGGGATAAAATCTCCTACTAAATATAAAAAAGATGAACTTATAAATAAAATATTAAATATTGAAGAAAATGAAAAAATAGTAGATGACAAGGAAGAACAAGCAGATAAATTAATTAACAATATTCCTCAAAAAATAAAGGATGAGATAAAAAATGAAGAAAAGCAAGATATAGCTAATGGAGTTTTAGAAATATTACCTGATGGATACGGTTTTTTAAGAGGATCTAATTATCTTTCCACAGATGAGGATGTTTATATATCTCCATCTCAGATAAGAAGATTTAATATGAAAACTGGAGATAAAGTAACGGGAATTACAAGACCTCCAAAGAGTGGAGAAAAGTTTAGAGCTCTTCTGTATGTCCAAAAGATAAACAATGAAAATCCTGAAAATGCTGTTAGAAGGCCTTCCTTTGAAAATTTAACTCCAATTTATCCTGATGTTAGATTGAACTTAGAAAAAGATAGTAAGGAAATATCTACAAGACTTATAGATTTAATTGCTCCTATAGGTATGGGACAAAGAGGTCTTATTGTTGCTCCTCCGAAGGCTGGAAAAACTGTTCTTCTTAAGAATGTTGCAAACAGTATATCTAGAAATCATCCAGATGTTGAACTCATTGTACTTTTAATAGACGAAAGACCAGAAGAAGTTACAGATATGCAGGAGTCTATAAATGGAGAAGTTATATATTCTACTTTTGATGAACTTCCAAGCCATCATATAAAAGTAGCTGAAATGGTTTTAAATAGAGCTCAAAGACTTGTAGAGCATGGAAGGGATGTTGTAATACTTCTTGATAGTATAACAAGACTTGCTAGAGCCTATAATTTAACAATTCCTCCAACTGGAAGAACGTTATCAGGAGGACTTGATCCAGGAGCTTTACATGGGCCTAAGAGATTTTTTGGAGCTGCTAGAAATATAAGGCAAGGAGGATCTTTAACTATACTTGCTACAGCTCTTGTAGAAACAGGTTCTAGAATGGATGATGTTATATTTGAAGAATTTAAGGGAACTGGAAACATGGAGCTTCATCTTGATAGGAAACTTGCAGAAAAGAGAGTATTCCCTGCAATAGATATATACAAATCAGGAACTAGAAGAGAAGATTTACTTCTTTCAAAAGAGGAAATTTCAGGACTTTGGAGAATTAGAAAAGCAATTAGCAGCAATAGTGTGCAAGAAGTTACTGAAAAAATGATGGAATTTTTAGTCCAAACTAAGGATAATAAGCAATTTATTGACTTAGCAAATAAAAATATTTAGCCTTGAAGAGGGGAATTTGTTGTGATATAATGTAAGAGTTGAATATTGATAGAAAAAATAATTAATATATCAAAATGTATGGAAAGAGGTGAAAGTAATGAGAAAAGATATACAACCAAAATATGAAGAAGTAACTGTACACTGTGCATGTGGTAATACATTTAAGGCTGGTTCAACTCAAGAAGAAATAAGAGTGGAAATTTGTTCAGCTTGTCATCCATTCTTCACTGGAAAACAAAAAAATATCGAAAAAGGTGGAAGAATCGATAAATTTAAGAAAAGATTTAACCTTGATTAGTAATAAGGGGTTGGAAGTTCCAACCTCTATTTTCTTTTAAGGGAGGATTTGATGTGTATAGACCAATTCATTATGGATACATAGAAGTCATTATAGGACCTATGTACAGTGGTAAAAGTGAGGAGCTTATAAGAAGGCTTAAAAGAGCGAAAATTGCAAAACAAACTGTAGTAGCGTTTAAGCCTTATATAGATAATAGATATAGTAATAAGGATGTTGTATCTCACAGTGGAATAAGTATAGATGCTGTGCCAATAAAAAGTGCAAAAGATATATATAATTATATAGATGAAGATACTCAGGTTGTAGGTATTGATGAAGTTCAGTTTTTTGAAGAAGAAGTTGTAGATATAGCCATGGATCTTGCTGATAAAGGTATAAAAGTTATAGCTGCAGGGCTTGATATGGACTTTAAAGGAGAGCCTTTCGGGCCGACGCCTAAGCTTTTGGCTGTAGCTGAATTTGTAGATAAGCTTCAAGCTGTATGTATGGTGTGTGGAAATCCTGCTCATAGAACACAAAGGCTTATAAATGGAAAACCTGCTAAATATAATGATCCAATTATACTAGTTGGTGCAACGGAAAGCTATGAAGCTAGATGTAGAAAATGCCATGTGATAATAAAGGATGAAGATTAATAAAAAAGCTGCTTTTTAGCAGCTTTTTCATTAGTCTTCATTTTAGTTTTGTGGTAATATAGAAAGGAAGGAGTTGAGAAGATGAAAAAGCACAGTGTTGGAGGACAAGCTGTAATTGAAGGCGTTATGATGAAAAATCAAAATAAAATAGCTGTAGCAGTTAGAAAACAAACAGGAGATATTGAAGTAGATAAGAAAAATATAAAAAGCTGGGTTGTAGAAAAGGGATTTAATAAAATACCTTTTTTAAGAGGTGGATTTATACTTTTTGAAACAATGGCTGAAGGGATTAAATCACTTAATTTTTCAGCTCAGTTTTTTGAAGAGGAAGAAGCGGAACCGTCTCAATTTGAAAATTTTTTAAATAAGATATTTAATGAAAAAACAAACGATGTATTAATATATTTTTCACTTTTTATAGCTTTAATTTTTTCGATACTTTTATTTATATTGCTACCTACTTTTTTAGGTGGTATGCTAAAGCATATTACTGAAAGTGTTGTTGTTTTAAATTTATTTGAGGGATTAATAAGAATAGGAATATTTTTAGCATATGTTTATTTGATATCTTTAAATGAAGATATTAAAAGGGTTTTTCAGTATCACGGTGCAGAGCATAAATCTATTTACTGTTATGAGAAGGGTCTTCCTTTAACTGTTGAAAATGCAAGGAAATTTTCAACTCTTCATCCAAGATGCGGAACTAACTTTATGTTTATAGTTATGATAATGTCACTTCTTATATATTCTTTATTTGGATGGCCAAATCCAATAATGAGAGTTGTATATAGGCTGTTATGCTTACCTATTGTTGCTGGAATATCCTATGAAATTATAAAGCTTGCAGGAAAGTTTGATAATAAACTTATGAAAATGATTACTTTTCCTGGAATGATGCTTCAAAAGGTTACAACAAGAGAACCGGATGATAAACAGTTAGAAGTTGCTCTGTGTGCTTTAAAAGCGGTAGTTGATGAAGAGGTGGAAGGTAATGAATATAAGACAGATAATGATGAACTCGATAAAAGAGTTGAGTAGTAGTGCTACTCCTAAACTTGATGTTGAGCTTATTTTATGTAAAGTTTTAGATGTAGATAGACTTTATCTTCATATTAATTTAGATGAAGACATTACAAAAGAACAGGAAACTGAATTTTATTGTTTATTAAATCAAAGAAAAGAAGGAAGGCCTATAGCGTATATATTAGGTCATAGAGAATTTATGGGACTTGATTTTTTTGTTAAAGAAGGGGTTTTAATACCAAGACCAGATACAGAAATATTAATAGAAGAGGTTATAAACTTATCTAAAAGCATTAAAAGTCCTTTAATTGTAGATATTGGAACAGGATCTGGAGCTATAAGTGTATCTTTAGCTAAATATATAAAAGATGCAAAGGTGTATTCGTTAGATATTTCAGATACTGCTCTTGAGGTTGGTAAAATAAATGCTAAAAATAATAATGTTGAAGATAGGATTACATTTCTTAAATCTGATTTATTTTCTTCTGTTGAAAATCTAAATTCAAAGTTTGATATCGTTGTTTCAAATCCTCCGTATATAAAAAAAGATGATATATATAATTTAGATAAAGATGTAAAGGATTATGAGCCTATATTAGCTCTTGATGGAGGAGAAGACGGGCTTAACTTTTATAGAAGAATAACTAAAGATTCTTTAATGTTTTTAAAGGAAAATGGAGTTTTAGCATATGAAGTTGGACATGATCAAGCTGAGGATGTTAAAGAGATTATGATTGAAAACAATTTTAAAAATATAAAAATAGTAAGAGACTTAGCTGGTATACAAAGGGTTGTTATAGGCTTTTAAATTTGATATAATGAAAAATTGATACGTTGAAAGAGGTGAAAATTAATGTTAGATAAATTACAGGTTATAGAAGAAAAGTATAAAGATTTAAGTCAAAAGATAGCAGATCCTGAGATTATAAATAATCAAAGTGAATGGCAAAAATATATAAAAGAGCATGCAGAACTTGAGCCTATTGTTGGTAAGTACAGAGAATATAAGGAAGTTAGAGATGGAATTAGTGAGTCTAAACAAATTCTTCAAGAATCATCTGATGAAGAATTAAGAGAGATTGCTAAAATGGAGCTTTCTGAACTTGAAGATAAACTACCTACTATAGAGGAAGAGTTAAAGCTTTTACTTGTTCCAAAGGATCCTAATGATGAAAAGAATGTTATAGTTGAAATAAGAGGTGGAGCAGGTGGAGATGAAGCTGCTCTATTTGCTGGAGATTTATTTAGGATGTATAGTAGATATGCAGAAAGAAAAAGATGGAAAGTAGAAATTATGAGTTCTAATGAAACCGGAGTAGGTGGATATAAGGAAGTTTCTTTCATGATAAAAGGAAAAGGAGCTTATTCAAGACTTAAGTATGAATCTGGTGTTCATAGGGTTCAAAGAATACCAAGTACAGAATCTGGTGGAAGAATACATACATCAACTGCTACTGTTGCTGTTCTTCCAGAGGCTGATGATGTTGAAATTGAAGTTAACCCAAATGACTTAAGAATAGATGTTTTCCGTTCTTCTGGAAATGGTGGTCAAAGTGTTAATACTACAGATTCTGCTGTTAGAATAACTCACCTTCCAACTGGAGAGGTTGTATCTTGTCAAGATGAAAAATCTCAGCTTAAGAATAAAGAAAAAGCACTTAAAATATTAAAGGCTAGACTGTATGATAAAGCATTAGCTGAACAAAATAAAGAAATAGCTGCTGAAAGAAAGAGTCAAGTAGGAACTGGAGATAGATCTGAAAGAATTAGAACTTACAACTTCCCTCAAGGAAGAATTACAGATCATAGAATAAATTTAACGTTATATAAGTTAGACAGCTTTATAGATGGAGATTTAGATGAAATGATAGACTCTCTTATAACTATAGATCAAGCAGAAAAGTTAAAAGCTGTTGAATAGTAAATAAACTTTAAAGTCCCATATTGTGTTAAAACAATATTGGGACTTTTTCAAAATGCTTATTTAATAAGGTATAATTTTTTTTGTCTTCTCATAAAAAATATAGATAAACTTTATGAGGTGATGAAATTATGCTTAAAATTGCTTTGATTGGTTTTTTGTCTGGTATAGTAGGAACTTTTTTAGGAGGAGTTATATCTTTTGTATTTAGAAATAAAGCTGATAAATATTTAGGATTTTTTATGGGTATAGCTGGTGGTATTATGTTGAGTGTTGTTACCTTTGATTTACTTTCCGAAGCTATGGAACAAATAGGAGTTAATTTAACTGTACTATATACGTTTTTAGGTGTTTTAATTAGTGTTATGCTTAAGAAAATTATTCATTTTGATGGTATGTTAAAGACTGGGTATTTAATATTTTTAAGTATACTTCTTCATAATTTTCCTGAAGGCTTGGCTATTGGTTCTTCTTTTTTATTAAGGGAGTCTTTAGGATTTACTTTAGCTATTGTTATTGGAATACATAATGTTCCTGAGGGAATTGCCATGGCTCTTAGTCTTATTAAAGGAAAAATGAAAATATCAAAGGTAATGCTATTTACAATACTTGCAGGAGTTCCTATGGGAGTAGGAAGTTATTTTGGAGCTTATTTTGCAGAAAGTTTTAGTAGTGTTATTGGCATTTTTTTAGCCATAGCGGGTGGAACTATGCTTTATGTCACTTTAGAAGAAATATTTCCAAATTCAAAAACTATTTATTCTATAATTGGTTTTTTATTGGGGATAGTAATAGTGAAGGTATTTTAGATAAAAATTAAAAATACTGAGGTGGAAAAATGAAAAAAACTCTGGTTTGCAAGATTGATAAAGATAATATAGATATTAAGAAGATAAAGGAATTTGCTCATATTTTAAGAAATGGTGGAACTGTTATATTTCCAACTGAGACTGTATATGGTCTTGGAGCTAATGCTTTAGATGAAGAAGCTTCTAAGAAAATATATGAGGCTAAGGGAAGACCTAGTGATAATCCTTTGATAGTACATATTGCTGACAAAGAAGATATAAATAAGCTTGCTACTAATATAAATGAAAGAGCAAAAAAAGTCATTGATAGATTTTGGCCCGGACCTATTACTATTGTTTTAAAGAAAAAAGATATAGTGCCAAGTACAACTAGTGGAGGGCTTGATACGGTTGCTGTAAGAATGCCTTCTCATCCTATAGCTTTAAGATTAATAAAGGAGAGTGGTGTTGTTGTAGCTGCTCCTTCTGCTAATATATCGGGGAGGCCTTCTCCAACAGATGAAGAAAATGTTCTTGAGGAAATGAATGGAAGAGTTGATGGTATTATACTTGGAGGAGACTGTAATGTAGGTCTTGAATCTACAGTATTAGACCTTACAGGAGATATTCCTATGATACTTAGACCTGGTGGAGTAACTCTTGAAGATTTAAATGAGGTTTTGGGGAATGTAATAATTGATCCAGCTATACTTAAAAAAAATAAAAATATAGTAGCTAAAGCTCCAGGAATGAAATATACCCATTATTCCCCAAAAGCATCTGTATACATAGTTTCAGGAGAAAAAGATAATGTAATAAATAAAATAAACTCTTTAGTTAATGATGGAAAAGAAAGAGGGCAAAAAATAGGAGTTATGTGTATAAATGAAAATATATCTAAATATAAAGGTGAGGTTATAGGGCTTGGGGAGGATTTGAATGAAGTAGCATTTAATTTATTTAAAGTTTTAAGAGAAATGGACAAAAGAAATGTTGATGTTATATACTCTGAAACCTTTGAAAACAATGGAATAGGACAAGCTGTAATGAATAGATTAACAAAAGCTGCCGGATATAAAATTATACAAGCTTAGGAGGGGGAAATATGAAGATAGTATTTGTATGTACTGGAAATACATGTAGAAGCCCTATGGCAGAAGCTTTTTTAAAGGATATTATAAAGAAAAAAGGAGAAAATATAGAGGATTACGTTATTATTTCTGCTGGAATTTCAACTCTTGATGGACTTGAAGCTTCTAAAAATTCAATAATTGCACTTGATGAATATGATGTTGATATAAAAGAACATAGAAGTAGAGCTTTGACCCTTGATTTGATAGAAGATGCAGATATAATACTTACTATGGGTAAATCTCATAAAGAAATAATATTAAGATCTTTACCTCATTATAAAGATAAAGTATTTACTTTAAAAGAATTTGTAGGTGAGAAAAGTTTAGATATAGCTGACCCTTATGGTGGGAATTTAGATATATACAAAAATACAGCTAAGGAAATAAATTATTATATTCAAAAACTTTTTGAAAAAATATCAGAAAAAAAGAAGGAAAACAATAAATAATGTCGAATTATTACTAGGTTTATATTTTTTTAGTTATAAGGTAATTCTAATTTTTTCAACTTTTGAATAACATTGTTGAAAGTAGTACAGTATCAACTATTTTGAGCAACAAAGTCCGTTAGGACTCGTTGGCGACATGAGCCATGCGGTAGCATGAAGCGAATTTTTTAGATAAATTCTGGAGGTGAGTTTTTTGAAAATAGGAATTGGTAGTGATCATGGTGGATATAACTTAAAAGAAGAAATAAAAAAATATCTACAAGAAAAAGGATATGAAGTTGTTGATTTTGGTACTAAATCAATTGAGTCTGTAGACTATCCAGATTATGGTTTAGCAGTAGCTGAAGCTGTAATTAATAAGGAAGTTGAAAAAGGAATAGTTTGTTGTGGAACGGGAATAGGAATATCATTGGCTGCAAATAAAGTTCCTGGAATAAGATGTGCTGTAGTTTCGGATACATTCTCAGCTAGAATGTCTAGAGCTCATAATAATGCAAATATGCTATCTCTAGGAGAAAGGGTAGTTGGTAGAGGTCTTGCTCTTGAAATAGTGGACGCTTGGATGAACACTGAATTTGAAGGAGATAGACATTTAAGAAGAGTTAATAAATTAACTGAAATTGAAAATAAATATTCAAAATAAAAAGGAGGCTGCATTTATGTCAAAAGTTGTTATTATGAATCATCCGTTAATTCAGCATAAATTAACTCTTTTAAGAGATAAAAATACTGGTTCTAAGGATTTTAGAGAATTATTAAAAGAAGTTGCAATGCTTATGGGATATGAAATAACTAGAGATTTAACTTTAGAGGAAGTTGAAATAGAAACTCCAGTTGTAAAAACAAAATCAAAAGTATTATCTGGTAAAAAATTAGCTATAATACCAATACTTAGAGCAGGATTAGGAATGGTAGATGGAATAGTTCAATTAGTTCCTGCTGCAAAAGTTGGACATGTGGGTTTATATAGAGATCCAGAAACTTTAAAACCGGTTGAATATTACAGTAAACTTCCTGCTGATATAGATGAAAGAGAAATTATTATTGTAGACCCTATGCTTGCAACTGGAGGATCAGCCGTTGCAGCTATAGATGTTTTAAAGAAAAGAGGAGCTAAAAATATTAAGCTTGTAAACTTAGTAGCTTGCCCAGAAGGTATTCAAGAAGTTGAAAAATACCATCCAGATGTTGATATATATGTTGCTTCTATAGATGAAAAATTAAATGATCATGGATATATTGTTCCAGGCCTTGGAGATGCTGGAGATAGAATATTTGGTACTAAGTAGTTAAAAAATAAGCGTGTCTTTTGACACGTTTATTTTTTTGGGAATATTGAAATCAACTTGTATATAAAGATTAAAGATAATATAATAAAAAGTATAGTGATTTAAAACTATAAGGGGGATTTTTGTATGAAAAGAAGAGATAAGTACAACTATTATTTAGATATAGCTCAAACTGTTTTAGAAAGAGGTACATGCTTTAGAAGAAATTATGGAGCAATTATTGTAAAAAATGATGAAATAATATCTACTGGCTATACGGGTGCTCCAAGGGGTAGAAAAAATTGTACAGATTTAGGATTTTGTATAAGAGAAAAGATGAATATACCAAGAGGTCAAAATTATGAAAAATGTCGTAGTGTTCATGCTGAAGCAAATTGTATAATTTCTGCAAGTAGGCGTGATATGATAGGTTCTACAATTTATTTAGTAGGAAAAGATATGAAAACTAATAGCTTAGTTGAAAATGCAAATTCCTGTACAATGTGTAAAAGGCTAATAATAAATGCTGGTATAGAAAAAGTTATAATAAGAGACACTAATGATAAATTTAGAATTATAAATGTAGAAGATTGGATAGAAAATGATGATTCCTTAACGGATAATATGGGGTATTAATGAAAAGTATTCTGCATTGACAGTAAATATTCATTGATATAAAATTACGTTGATAAACTAAATTTGAGGTGAAAAAAATGGATAAGATGATTATAGCATTAGTGTTGTCTTTTGGTATTTCTTATTTTTCAACTCCTTTAGCTATTAAATTAGCACATAAAATAGGAGCTATAGATATACCAAAGGATAGTAGAAGAGTACATAAAAATCCAATTCCAAGACTCGGTGGAATTGCTATATTTTTAGGGTTCTTTATCACTTCTATTTTTCTTGTGAAAATAGATATTAAAATGATTGGTATACTTCTTGGAGCAGCATTAATTGTAGGTATGGGTATAATAGATGATACAAGGGATATAAAACCAAAAACAAAGCTTTTAGGGCAAATAGTAGCGGCAGTTATAGTGGTTATTTGTGGAGTGAAAATAGAGTTTATAACGAATCCTTTTATTAGAGGGATTTCATATTTAGGGATTTTAGGAATACCTATAACAATATTTTGGATAGTTGGAATTACTAATACAGTTAATCTAATAGATGGGTTAGATGGACTAGCAGCAGGAGTATCTGCAATATCTGCTATTACTATTAGTTTTGTTGCATACATAAGTGGTCAAGAAATATCTGGTATTCTACTTTTAGCACTGGCTGGTGGGGCTTTAGGGTTTTTACCTTATAATTTTAATCCTGCAAAGATATTCATGGGAGATACAGGCTCTTTATTTCTAGGATATATTCTTTCTGTTATAGCAATTGAGGGAGCTATAAAATCGGCAGCAGCTCTTGCTATTGCTATACCAATACTAGCATTAGGACTTCCTATATTTGACACAACATTTGCCATAGTAAGGCGTAAACTAAATGGAAAACCTATAATGCAGGCTGATAAAGGGCATCTTCATCATAGACTCTTAAATAAAGGATTGTCCCAAAAACAAACAGTATTAATATTATATGCAATAAGTTTATTTTTAGGCTTAAGTGCAGTTTTAATATCTGAAAGTAGCTTATTTGAAGCAGTACTTATATTAACATTAGATGTAGTATTTATATATTATGGAATAATTAGGCTAAAACTTTTATCTGTAGATGAGACTGAAGTAGAATAGGGGGATAAAAAATGAATAAAATAAAGGTTATGACAGTGTTTGGTACAAGACCTGAAGCAATAAAGATGGCTCCTCTTGTAAAAAAATTAGAAAGCAATAATAAATTTGAATCTATAGTATGTGTTACTGCTCAACACAGAGAAATGCTTGATATGGTACTTGATTTATTTAATATATCGCCTAAGTATGATCTTAACATAATGAGACATGGACAAACTATAACAGATATAACAAATAGAGTATTAAAGGAATTAGAAGAGGTAATAGGAAAAGAAAAACCAGATGTTTTACTTGTTCATGGAGATACAACAACAACTTTTGCAGCATCTTTAGCTGCATTTTATAATAAAGTGCCAGTAGGTCATGTAGAAGCAGGACTAAGAAGTGGAAATATATATTCTCCTTATCCAGAAGAAATGAACAGAAGACTTACAGGTACAATAGCTAGTATTCATTTTGCGCCAACCAATGGAAATAAAGAAAATCTATTAAATGAAAATATTAGCGAAGATAATATTTTCATTACAGGAAATACAGTAATAGATGCACTTTTATCTGTAGTAAATGAAGATTATAAATTTAATGATGAAAAAATAAATAATGTAGATTTTAAAAATAAAAAAGTAATACTTTTAACCTGCCATAGAAGAGAAAACTGGGGAAAACCTATGGAAAATATATTTAGAGCAATTAAAAGAGTTGTAATTGACAATGAAAATGTAGAAGTGATATTCCCGATGCATCTAAATCCAAAGGTAAGAGATTGTGCAAAAACTATAATGGGTGATATGAATAGGATACACTTAATAGAGCCTCTTGATTATGAGCCTTTTGCAAATTTGATGAATAAAGTAGATTTAGTATTAACAGATTCAGGTGGGATACAAGAGGAAGCTCCATCTCTTGGTAAACCAGTATTAGTTCTTAGAACTGAGACAGAAAGACCCGAAGCAGTTAGTGCTGGAACTGTAAAAGTTATTGGGATAAATGAAAAAGATATATATGAAGCTACGAATATTTTACTAAACAATGAGGAAGAATATTTTGCAATGGCACATGCTGTAAATCCTTATGGAGATGGGAAAGCTTGTGATAAGATAGTTGATTATTTACTGAAGAATTTTGATGAAAAATTGGATAATATTAAGTAAATTTAAGATAATAGCATAATATAAGCAAAATTGAAATATGAAAATGTTTTTTTTTCATTTGATTTTTAGAAAATTGAAATATATAATAGATATGTAGGAAATTTTATAGAGTAAATATTTTAATTATAAAATGTTATAATTATGAATTAAATTAATTATTATTGAAAAAAAAGCATGAATTAGTATATAATTTTAAAGTAGATAGGCTCTAACAAGAGCCTTCATTTTTATGACAAATAGTTTATTATAAAATTAACGAAATATATATAATTATAATATAATACAAATAAAAGGCAAATGGGGATGTTTTATGAATAAAAAAAATAAGTGGTTTGATGCTTTAAGTTATTTAAGCCTAGTATCACAAATAGGATTTTCAATGGTCACACCTATACTGCTTTGTGGGTGGATAGGAAGCAAACTAGATGAAAAGTTTAATAAAGAGCCACTTTTTTTCATAATATTTATACTTTTAGGAATAGGAGCTGCGTTTTTAAATTTATTCAAAATATCTGCTACAGCAACAAAAAAAAGGAAGTGATCCTTTGAACTCAAATTTATATACAGTTTTGAATATAAGTAAAGTTGTTATAATATTAGATATATTAATTATTATTTTTGCTTTTTTAACACATATCTTTTCAATTGAGCTTTTATACGGACTTATGTTTGGTAGTATTTTTTCAATTTTAAATTTAAGGCTTTTATCACTTACTTTAGAAAAAGCTATTACTATGAGTCCGGGAAGCGCTCAAGGATATGTATTTTCAAGATATATTATAAGAATGATTATAACAGCTTTAGTTATAATTATATCTTTAAAAGCACCATATATAAATTTATTAGGAACCATAATAGGTTTGTTGATGCCTAAAATCAGTATAATTACTACAAATCTATTTGGTATAGATAAAATATTTAAAGGAAAGGAGGCGTAATATGACCGGTCCTAAAATTATGTTTACTATTCCAGGCCTTGGAATCCCTGTAAGTGAGACTGTAACGACAACCTGGATTATTATGATTGGACTTACACTTTTTGCTTATTTTGGGACAAGAAAGCTTGAAAAAGTTCCAAAGGGATTTCAAAATTTTGTGGAATTAATTGTAGATGGATTATATTCAGTAGTAAAACAAACTATGGGGGAAGATAAAATGAGATTTGCCCCATATATAGGAAGTTTATTTTTATTTTTTGTATGTTCAAACTTAATAGGTCTATTAGGACTCAGATCACCTACTACAGACCTTAATACGACTTTAGCATGGGCCCTTATAACTTTTTTCATGGTTCAATACAATGGAATTAAAAGTAAAGGGTTGGGTGGATATTTAAAAGGATTTTTAGAGCCAATACCAGCGATGTTACCTCTTAATATAGTTGGAGAGCTAGCAAATCCAGTTTCATTAAGTTTCCGTCCATTTGGTAACATTACAGGTGGTATGGTTATAATGATGCTATTATATCAATTACTTGCATATTTAAGTGGATTGATAGGAATAGGTATACCAATACTCGAAGTGGGTATTCCAGCAGTACTTCATATTTATTTTGATTTATTTTCTGGAGTACTTCAAGCGTTTATATTTATAATGCTTACAATGGTTTTTATTTCAGGTGCAATTGATGAGTAAAAATTAGGAAATACATAAAAATAATATTTAAGGAGGAATTTAAAATGGAAAAAGCGATAGTATTAGCAGGTTCAGCTATAGGAGCAGGTTTAGCAATGATAGCAGGTATAGGAGCAGGGGTTGGACAAGGTTTTGCAGCTGGTAAAGGTGCAGAAGCTGTTGGAAAACAACCAGAAGCACAAGGAGATATAATTAAAACTATGCTTCTTGGAGCGGCTGTTGCAGAGTCAACAGGTATTTATGGTCTAGTTATTGCAATGCTTCTTTTATTTGCTAATCCATTAATAAAACTTTTAGGATAATATTAGGAGATGGAATCCATCTCCTAATTACAGTGATTAGCAGAAGGGAGGATTATAATGGAGTTCAAAAGCTTTGTAAGTATAGACTGGGACATAGTTTTTCAACTTGTAAATACATTTATAATGTACTTAATTTTAAAGAAACTTTTATTTAAACCAGTAACAGAGTTTATGGCACAAAGAACTGCTGATGTGTCAAAATCTTATGAAGAAGCTGAAGAAGCAGTTAAAAAAGGTGAGGAATTTAAAGCTGAGTATGAAGCTAAAATAAATTCAGCTAAAGAAGAAGCGCAAGAAATTGTAAGAAAAGCCTCTAAGAGAGCCGAAGAAAGAGCAGAAGAAATAATTAAAGCTGCTCAAGAAGAAGTGACAAGATTAAAAGAAAGAGCTCACAAAGATATAGAAAGAGAAAAACAAAAAGTCATGAATGAAATAAAAGATGACATATCATCTTTAGCAGTGCTTGCAGCTTCTAAGATTATAGAAAGTGATATTGATGAAGCTAAGCATGAAAAATTAATTGGTGACTTTATAAAAGAGGTAGGGGAAGCTAAATGGCAAAATTAGTTGCTAGCAGATATGCTAATGCCCTATTTGAAGTTGGAATTGAAGGAGAAAAACTAGAACTTTTAAATGAAGAATTAAAAACTTTAGTAGATGTTTTTAAAGAGAATGAAGATTTTTTAAATGTACTTAAAGCTCCTTTAGTTTCTAAACAAGAAAAAAAGGTGTTAGTTGAAAATATTTATAATAACAGAGCCTCTTTAGAGATGGTAAACTTTTTAAAAGTATTGATAGATAAAGATAGAATAGGAATAATAAATGAGATATTTGATGAGTTTAAAACATTAATGAATAATAAAAATAATATTAAGGAAGCTGTTGCCGTTACTGCTGTTCCTATGAAGGAAAAAGCATTAAAGGAGTTACAAGAAAAGCTTACTAAAACTACAGGTAAAAATATAGTACTTAAAAATGAAGTTGATGAAAGTGTTTTAGGTGGAGTACTTGTAAAGATGGGCAATGAAGAAATAGACGGTACACTAAAAACTCGTTTAGAAAAATTAAAAGATCAATTATCTCAAATAATAGCTTAAGAAGGGCGGTGAAACCCATGAATTTAAGACCGGAAGAAATTAGTTCAATTATAAAAGAACAAATAAAAAAATATGAAAATAAATTAGAACTTACAGATGTTGGTACAGTTACTCAAGTTGGAGACGGTATAGCTAGAGTTCATGGACTTGAAAAATGTATGTCAGGAGAGCTTCTAGAGTTTCCAGGTCAAGTTTATGGAATGGCATTAAACCTTGAAGAAGATTCAGTAGGAGCCGTTTTACTTGGTTCTGATGAAAATATAAAAGAAGGTGACACTGTAAAAAGAACAGGTAGAATAGTTGAGGTACCTGTTGGAGAACAACTTCTTGGAAGAGTTGTAAATGCTCTTGGACAACCTATAGATGGTAAAGGACCTATAAATACTGATAAATTTAGACCAATAGAAGCTGTAGCTTCTGGTATAATAGCAAGAAAATCAGTTCACGAGCCACTACAAACAGGTATTAAGGCAATTGACTCTATGATACCTATAGGTAGAGGGCAAAGAGAGCTTATAATAGGAGACAGACAAACAGGTAAAACTTCTATAGCTCTTGACACAATAATAAATCAAAAAGGTAAAGATGTTATATGTATATATGTAGCTATAGGACAAAAACGTTCAACAGTTGCTCAAATAGTAGATAGATTAGAAGCGAATGGTGCAATGGATTATACTATAATAGTATCAGCTACAGCATCAGAACTTGCACCACTTCAATACATGGCTCCATATTCAGGATGTGCTATGGGTGAAGAATTTATGTACAATGGAAAACATGTACTTATTATATATGATGATTTATCTAAGCACGCAGTTGCTTATCGTGCTATGTCATTACTTCTTAGAAGACCACCAGGACGTGAAGCGTACCCAGGTGATGTATTCTACTTACATTCAAGATTACTTGAAAGAGCAGCTAAATTATCTGATGAATTAGGTGGAGGATCTATAACAGCTTTACCAATAATCGAAACTCAAGCAGGAGATGTTTCTGCATATATACCAACTAATGTTATATCTATAACAGATGGACAGATATTCCTAGAGTCAGAACTTTTCTACTCAGGGGTAAGACCTGCTGTTAACCCTGGTATTTCAGTATCAAGGGTTGGAGGTAGTGCTCAAATTAAGCCAATGAAAAAAGTTGCAGGTACATTAAAACTTGCTTATGCTCAATATAGAGAGCTTCAAGCGTTTGCTCAATTTGGTTCTGATCTTGATGAAGATACAAAAGCAAGACTTGCTCAAGGGGAAAGAATAGTTGAAATCCTAAAACAAGGAGAAAATGATCCTATACCTGTTGAAAAGCAAGTTATGATTATATATGCTGTAACTAATAAATACTTAACTGATATTCCTGTAAGTGAAATAGGAAGATTTGAAAGAGAATTCTATAAATTTATGGATGAAGTTCATCCAGAAGTTGGTAAGGCAATCCTTGAAGGTAAAGACTATGAAGAAGGATTAAAAAATGCCATAGAGGAATTTAAAAGCAGATTTAAAATTGAAGAGTAATCCTCTTTGTAGGAGGTGAATTGCATGGCAGGCGTTGGAATGAAAGATATAAAAAGACGTATGAAGAGTGTTACTAACACTAAGCAAATCACTAAAGCTATGGAACTTGTAGCTTCTGCAAAGCTTAAAAGAGCTAAAGAAAAAGCTGAAGTTTCTAGACCTTATTTTGAAACTCTTTATGCTACTATAGAAAAAATAGCTCAAAATACAAAGGGAATTCAAAGTATATATTTAGAAGAAAGAGAGTCTAAAAATAAATGCTATATTGTTATAGCAGGAGATAGAGGACTTGCTGGTGGTTACAACTCAAACGTCTTAAAAACAGCAGTAAATCATATGAACGGTAAAAAAGAAAAAATCATATCTGTAGGCAAAAAATCAGTAGATTTCTTTAGTAAAAAAGGATATGAATTAATAGGAGAAGTTACTGGGGTTGAAGATTTAAATTATTCAAATGCTCGTAAAATTGCAGATATTGTAATAGATGCATATGAAAACAATGAGATAGATGAAGTATATCTTGTGTATACTAAATTCGTATCTACTTTAACTCAAGAACCTAAAGTTTTAAAATTACTTCCACTTTCTTTTGAAGAAAATAAAGAAAGTAAAAAGGGAGAAGTTATAGAGTTTGATCCTTGTGAAGAGACGGTACTTGACTTAATAGTTCCTAAGTTTATAGCAGGATCTATATATGGAGGAATCGTTGAATCTTCAGCTTCAGAGCAAGGAGCTAGAAGAACTGCAATGGAATCAGCTACAGATAATGCTGATGATATGCTAGCTAAGCTAGAGTTAAGTTACAATAGAGCAAGACAGGCTTCTATAACTCAAGAAATATCAGAAATTGTTGCAGGAGCAGAGGCGTTAAAATAAGGAGGTATGAAAATGCCAGAAAAAAATGTAGGTAAAGTGGTTCAAATAATTGGACCCGTGCTAGATATTAAATTCAGCAGTGAAAATTTACCAAATCTTTTAAATGCAATTGAAATAAATCATGAAGGAAATAAAATAATAGCAGAAGTAGCTCAACATATAGGAGATGATACTGTAAGATGTATCGCAATGAGTTCAACTGATGGACTTGTTAGAGGTATTGATGCTATAGATACAGGAGCTGCTATATCAGTTCCTGTAGGAAAAGATACATTAGGAAGAATATTTAACGTTTTAGGAGAAGTTGTTGATAATAAGCCAGCTCCTGAAAACGCACCAAAATTACCAATACATAGAGAGGCTCCTTCTTTTGAAGAACAAGAAACATCTACTGAAATTCTAGAAACAGGAATTAAGGTAGTTGACCTTATAGCACCTTATGCAAAAGGTGGTAAAATAGGTCTATTTGGAGGAGCTGGAGTTGGTAAAACAGTTCTAATCATGGAACTTATAAATAATATAGCTAAGCAGCATGGAGGACTTTCTGTATTTGCTGGAGTTGGAGAAAGAACTAGAGAAGGTAATGACCTTTATAATGAAATGATTGAGTCTGGAGTTATTGATAAAACAGCACTTGTTTATGGACAGATGAATGAGCCACCAGGAGCAAGAATGAGGGTTGCATTAACAGGTCTTACAATGGCTGAATACTTCAGAGATCAAGAAGGGCAAGACGTTTTATTATTCGTAGATAATATATTCCGTTTCACACAAGCAGGTTCAGAGGTTTCTGCACTTTTAGGACGTATGCCATCTGCCGTTGGTTATCAACCAACACTTGCTACTGAGATGGGTGCTCTTCAAGAGAGAATTACATCTACTAAGAAGGGGTCTATTACATCCGTACAAGCAGTTTACGTTCCAGCGGACGACTTAACTGACCCAGCACCGGCTACAACATTCGCCCATCTTGATGCAAAAACAGTTCTTTCAAGACAAATAGCATCACTTGGTATATATCCAGCAGTGGATCCTCTAGATTCTACATCTAGAATACTAGATCCAAATATAGTTGGAAAAGATCATTATGAAGTAGCTCGTGGAGTGCAATCAGTACTTCAAAGATATAAAGAGCTTCAAGATATAATAGCAATACTTGGTATGGACGAATTATCTGATGAAGATAAATTAACTGTTGCTCGTGCAAGAAAAATACAAAACTTCTTATCACAACCATTTAGTGTTGCAGAACAATTTACAGGTATGGAAGGTAAATATGTACCAATAAAAGAAACTATAAGAGGATTTAGAGAAATACTTGAGGGTAAACATGATGATTTACCAGAATCAGCGTTCCTTTATGTAGGTACTATAGATGAGGCAGTTGAAAAAGCTAAGAAGGGAGCGTAGATAACAGTGGCAGGTGAATTTGCTCTAGAAATAGTTACTCCCGATAAAAAGTTTTTTGAAGGAACTGCCGAAATGGTAGTTGTTAGAACTACAGAAGGTGATGTTGGTATACTTAAAAATCATGCAAGTTATGTAGCACCACTTGATGTAGGTGTATTAAAAATAAAAAAAGAAGGTGTTTTTAAAGAGGCAGCTATTGCAGGCGGTTTTATTCAAGTTGATAAAGAGAAAACTACTATATTAACAGAAACTGCTGAGTGGTCTCATGAAATAGACTTACAAAGAGCTCAAAGAGCAAAAGAAAGAGCTAAAAGTAAATTAAAAACTACTAATGAAAAAGATTTAAGACTTGTAGAATTTAAACTTAAAAAGGCATTAAACAGAATTAAAGTAGCTCAAAAGAAGGACTAGATATAATCTAGTCCTTCTTTACTTTATTCCTTTTTTTGCATCATCTGATTAAGATTCTCTATTGCAATAGGTGCTTTTATTTTCATTAGCTTTAAATCTTTACTTTCTATTGATTTTTTTAAAGCTTCTATTGATAATTTGAGTTTTAAGAATTTTTCTTTATCTTTTGAATACATATCTGCTTTAGCATTAATAGATTCTGAGGTAGTTGTTAAAGTTTTTATTGATTCATCAAAGCTATTCATATTAGCTAATAGAACAGCTTTCCTAACGGAATATTTCATTTTATCAACATCATTATCTGTAGGTGTTTTAAAATAATTTTTAAAGTCTGATATATATTTAGTTAAGTTGTTACAATATACTAATGAGTTAAATATATCGTAATTAGAAATTGATGTTGTTAAAAGGTTTAAGTTATTTTCAAAGTTGTCTATATAGTCCTTTTCTATTGGGACTGTATTCATTTTTGCTTGAAGTTCATTCCATCCTTTATGAATATTAAAAAGGTCTTTTTTTACGTCCATCCAGTAATCTTCAAGCTTATATTTTAAATCTTCTTTTTCTAATTCATTTACAGATTTAATATCTTCAGCTTTTAGAGAGGTATAAATATTTGTATCTTCTATAAATGATGATATTTTAACTTTTTCTTTTTCTAATTCTTCTTCTGTTTTTTTTCTATCTTTTTCTGAAAGTCTATCATTACTTATATCTGATAATTCCTTTTCTTTTTGATAAGATATTTGATCTAATTTTTTCTTTTCCTCTAAGGCTTTATTTATACTTGGCATTAAATCAATTTTTGCCATTAGAGTTATTATATCTTCTTGTAGTGTTGTTAATATTTCTGGTTGCTTAGGAATGTTACTTTCTGATTTTTTTTCTTCAGGTTTAGCACAGCCGTTCAAAATTAACAATAAAAATAAGGATATAACTATAATTTTTCTCATAAAATCACCTCGTATAAATATTTTTTCCAAAGGTTAAAAAAATAATTCAATAGTTTTATTGACTTAAAATAGTTTATTTAGTAAATTTTAAAATATAAAATTTAAGAATAACTTTATAAAATTTTATACATGACGATATATATTGTAAATATATTAAGGAAAGGTTGGGAAGTATGATTTTTGGTAGAAAGCAGATAGATATTGATTTAGCTGAAAAAATAATAAAAAAAAATAAAATCCCAGTACTAACTCAATATGAGCCATGGAAAAAGCTTTTTAATGGTGAAGTCAATAAAGAAATAAAAGCTTTTGCAAAAGAGCTTGAAGAAGCTTTAAATAAGAAAAAAGAACTTGAAAAAGAGCTTTTTAGATTACAGGGGCAAAAGCCTAAGAAAATGGCTAAAATAATATATATATCAAATGAACTAAATGAAAATAAAAATAAGGCTGCAGAAATAGAGCTAGACAATTTAAAAAATGAAATGGAAGATATAAATAATAATATAAATATTATATTTGAAGAGCTTGAAGTACTTCCTAAATTGATAGAAGAAAAAAATTTAAATCTTTTAAAAGCTACAGTTAAATATGCTTATGATGATATGAATAAAGGGGAAGATAGATTAGATGAAATTCAACAGCTTATAGGAAATTTAAGAAAAGAATTAGATTTATTAAGAGAAGAAAAAGAGTATATAGAAGAGAAGGTAAATTATATTTATAATTTTTTACATTCGCTACTTGGATATAAAGATATGGAAAAACTAGACAATAAGCTTTTAAAATAATACAAAATATATACCACTAAATCATTAAACTTATGATGTAGTGGTTGTTTTTTTTAATGATATAATAAATAAAATATATTAGATACTATATTTTGGAGGTGTTTTATGAATATTTTAGGCATTGGAGTAGATATAATAGAAATATATAGAATAAAAAATGCTGTAAATAGAAATAATAAATTTTTAGGTAGAGTATTTACAAAAGAGGAGATAGATTATTTTGAAAGTAAAAATTTTAAAATAGAGACTATAGCAGGAAATTTTGCAGCAAAAGAAGCTGTTAGTAAAGCTTTTGGAACTGGTATTAGAAATTTTAGATTAACTGATATAGAAATATTGAGAAATGACCTTGGAAAACCGTATGTAAAATTATATAATAATTTATATGAATTATCTGAAAAATTAAAAATTACTGAAATTATGATTTCTATATCTCATTGTAAAGAATATGCAGTTGCAAATGCAATAATATTGAAAGGGGGGAATGATTTTGAAAGCTAAAGACATTATGACTTGTGATGTTATAGCAGTAAATGAGAACACTACCATTGAAAAAATTGTAAAAATACTTTTAGAAAAAAGAATAGGAGGTGTTCCTGTAGTAGATGATGAAAATCGAGTAATTGGAATAATTTCAGAAACTGATATTATGAAAAAAGAAAAAAATATAAATATACCTTCATTCATAACAATACTTCAAGGAGTTGTATTTCTTGAGAGTTTAAAAAATATGGAAGAAGATATAAAAAAGATAGCAGCTTATAAAGCTGTAGATATAATGTCTAAGGATGTTTTAAAAGTTTATGAAGAAGATAGTCTTGAATACGTTGCAAATCTCATGATAGAAAAATCTATAAATAGAGTTCCTGTAGTTGATGAAGAAAACAAGATAA
Source organism: Tepidibacter formicigenes DSM 15518 (assembly GCF_900142235.1). GTDB lineage: Bacteria > Bacillota > Clostridia > Peptostreptococcales > Peptostreptococcaceae > Tepidibacter > Tepidibacter formicigenes. The sequence continues at coordinate 32,688 of NZ_FRAE01000017.1, forward strand.
AAGGAATTATATGTAGATATGACATAATAAAAGCAATGTATAAAGTATAAAACTCTAATATACATTTCAATATAGGGGGGAGATTTTGTGAAAAAGTGGATTTTATATGCCCTTTTGAGTTTTGTTTTAGTTTTTTCACTTACAGGGTGTAGGGAATCCACAAATGAAGAAGTATATTACAAGTTCCATAAGAAAATAGCAAACTTAAAGTCCTATTCTTGTATAGCATATATTAATGTATCTGGAAACAAATCTGCTAAAGAATATATTGTAAAGCATTATTATAAAACTCCAGATTACTACAAGTTAGAAACTTTAAGCCCAAGTAATTTAAAAGGAAAAACTACTATTTATGATAAAGATAAAATTATAATAAAAAAACCAAAATATAAAGATGAATTTAAAATTACTTATAAAGGAATAGAAAATAGATATTTATTTGTAGGAGATTTTATACAAAATATATTTGAAAATGAGAATTTAAATATATCTGGAGATAGATATTTTTTAATTTTAGAAACTGACATACCAGGTTCTTCCTTTTATTTTAATAAAGAAAAAGTCTATATAGATAAAAAAACATTAAAACCTAACAAATTAGAAATAATGGATTCAAATGGGAAAAAAAGATTTACTGTTACCTATAAAGAGTTTAGGTACAACATAGATTAAGTTAGGGGGATGAAAAATGAGTTATAAAATTAGACCTACTTGGGCAGAAATAAATATAGATAATTTAAAAGAAAATTATAGAAATATAAAAAAACTGCTCAAAGAAGATACAAAAATATGTGGTGTTGTTAAAGCAAATGGTTATGGCCATGGCTCCATACAAGTAGCAAAGGCATTAATTGAGGAAGGAGTTGATTATTTAGCAGTTGCAACTCTTGAAGAAGCCTTAGAGCTTAGAAGTGATAATATAAAAAAACCCATACTATGTCTTGGGTATATACAAGAAGGTGATTTTAAATTAGTGCTGAACAATGATATAGATGTTACTATATACTCATATGAATCAGCAGAAAAACTGAATAATTTAGCAAAGGAAAATGATAATATAGTTAATATACATATAAAACTAGACACAGGAATGTCAAGACTAGGTTTTCAAATAGAAGATAAAACTGTGGATTACATAGAAAAAATATATAACCTCTCAAATATAAATATGGTTGGAATATATAGTCATTTTGCGATGGCTGATGAAAAAGATAAAACATTTACACATATGCAGTTTGAAAAATTTGAATACATAACAAAAAAATTAGAAGATAGAGGCATAAAAATACCAATAAAGCATATATGTAATAGTGCAGGTATAATAGATTATCCTGATTATCATCTTGATATGGTAAGAAGTGGGATAATACTATATGGGCACTATCCTTCTGATGAAGTGAAAAAGGAACTTCTTCCTTTAAAACCTATAATGACACTAAAAACTAAAGTATCTCATGTAAAGATTTTAGAACCAGAAAGAGGAATAAGCTATGGTCAAAAATATAAAACTGAAAATTATACAAAGATAGCTACAATTCCTATAGGATATGCAGATGGGTTTACAAGAATGTTAGGAGAAAATGCAAATGTAAAAATAAAAAATGAATTGGTTCCAGTGGTTGGTAGAATCTGCATGGATCAATGTATGATAAAAGTAGATGATTTAGATGTAAATATAGGTGATGAGGTTAAGATATTTGGAGAAGATTCCGATATAAAAATAGAGAGATTTGCAGATGCACTTAATACTATAAATTATGAAGTTTTGTGTATGATCTCAAGAAGAGTACCTCGTATATATTTGGAAGGAAATACAGTTTTACACACTTTAGATTATTTGGTAAAATAGAAAGGTAATTAACTTTGGGAGGCGATTTTGTGTCTAGTTGCATAGGTAAAAAGAAAATAGTAGTGAGTCTGCCTAACAGCTTACTTGTAGAAGTTGATAAAATAATAAAAGTAGAAAATAAAAATAGATCTGAATTTATAAGAGAAGCTATGAATTTATATTTAAGAGAAAAACGCAAAATAGAAACAAGAGAGTCGATGATAAAAGGGTATAGAGAAATGGGAGCCATAAATTTAGCTTTAGCAGAAATGGGACTTAGTATCGATGTATCTTCTTTGGAGGGGTATGAAGGGAAGATAGCACAAGGTGAATAATAATTTAGAAATCAAAAGAGGCGATATAATTTATGCTGATTTGAGCCCAGTAGTAGGATCTGAGCAAGGAGGAGTAAGACCAGTTCTTATAATCCAAAATGATATAGGAAATAAATATAGTCCTACTGTTATAATTGCAGCTATAACGTCTCAAATCAATAAAGCCAAATTACCTACTCACATAGAAATAAAGGCAAATGATTATGGTTTAAATAGAGATTCCGTAGTATTGCTTGAGCAAATTAGAACAATAGATAAAAAAAGATTAAGAGAGAAAATAGGACATTTTGATGATGAGTTAATGGAAAAAGTAGACGAAGGCCTCCAAATAAGCCTAGGATTATTTGAAGTATAGTGAGCCTGTAAAGGCTCTCTTTTTTTATTGATTTTTTAGCTTACTTTTGCAATAATAAGAGTAGTTATAGATTATAAAATTTGGGGGGCAAATTTATGAAGAAATTATTTTCGGTTTTGGTTATAGCTATATTATTTTTTTCAATTATATTTGGATATGAAGTAAAAGCACAGGAAAATTATAAAAGGATATATGTATATAGCAATGGATTTAGTAGTGAGATACCATATAATTTTGTTGTTGATGAGAGTCTTGATAATATAGTTACAAAGCTATATACACAAGATGGTACAAAAATACATATATACAATCAGCCTGTAGACAATGTTGGGGTTCAAACTTACATAAAGTACAGTAATAAGCAAATAAATCTTGGAAAAGGGGGAGTTAGCTTAATAAATAAAGAAAAAGTTAAATTTGAAAATGGTGCTACAGCGTATATATATGAATATAAAAGACCTATTCAAAAAAATATAAGCAACGATAAAAATTACTATTATGAGATAAATGAAGTATATCCTAAAGATAAAAGAGTTATAACATTTTGGTTAAAGACTGATGAAGCAAACTTTGAATACTATAAGGGTGTTTTAAATCATATAGCAAAAACTACTTGGCAAATGGAAGAGCATAATGACCCTTATCATCCTCCTTATAAAACAAGAAGTATAAATATAAAAGGAGATAAAACTACTATAGATATACCAAAAGATAAAATGCTTTGGGGAATATTTCATCCACATAAATTAGATAAAGGAAATTATGTTGATGAGGTATCTGATATTGAACAAAAACTTGATTGGAAATTTGAGTTTTTAATGACGTATTCTGACTTTAGAAATAATATTCCTGTAGAGGGAGTAAAAAATGCTTATAATGATGGAAGAGTTATGATGCTTACTATGCAGCCGTGGTTCTATGGTGATAGAGATAGTAATATAATAATACCTCAGATAATAAATGGAGAATATGATGAATACATAAAAAAATGGGCAAGAGATGTAAAAGACATAAAGGAGCCAATATTTATAAGGTTTGCTAATGAAATGAATGGAGATTGGGACCCTTGGTGTGCATGGTTTTTTGCAAAAGATACAGATCTTTACATAGAAGCTTGGAAGAGAGTTTATAACATATTTAAAGAAGAAGGAGCAAATAATGCATTATTTGTTTTCAATCCTCATGATAGATCTTATCCAAACTTTAAGTGGAATAATGCTCATCTTTATTATCCAGGAGATGAATATGTTGATTGGGTAGGTCTTACAGGATATAATAATGGAACTTCTTTTAAAGGAGATGTTTGGAGAGAATTTGATGAAATTTACTATAATAATTATAATGAATATATGAAATACTATTCTAACAAGCCATTTATGATAACGGAATTTTCGTGCAATGAAGTTGGAGGAGACAAAGCTAATTGGATAAGAGAAGGATTTAAAAAGTTTGTGAATATGCCTAATATAAAAATGGCAGTTTGGTTTGATCAAGTAGATATGCTTTGGGAATATAACATAGATTCGTCACCAGAAGCAATGGATGCTTTTAAAGAATCTTTGAGAAATCCACATTTTTCTACAGATTCAGTATCAATTTCCCAGGAAATAAATTATTAAGACAGGAAATTATAGGGGGAGATTCGAAAAATGGTTAAAAATGTATTGAAAAATAAGATGTATATATTGATTTTGGTGTGTTCTATTATAATTACTACTTCATATATAGTAAAAGCTTCGGATTATGAACCAGGTTCAAGTTCTGATCCAGTAGTGACAAAGTCTTATGTAGATATGAAAATAGATCAGCTTGCTGAAAATGTAAATGATGCAATTGAAAAATTAACTGTAAATAATAAAGAGGAAAACAATGATAATGCAAATATCAGTAATAATGAGATAGAAATAGTTAAGCTTCAAGAAGGGCAAAGTATAATCTTAGAATCTGGAAGTGAAATTATATTAAGAGGTGGAAAAGCTACTATTATAGATAGTGAACAAGGGGGAATAGCAGATTTAACTCAAGGATTAGACTTAAGAATGGATTATGAAGTTCCTGCTAATCACCTTCTTTTAATTCCAAGATCAGATGGAAGAGGAGTAAAAGCTTTGACTAACTGTATTCTTATGGTGAAAGGGAAATATGAGATAAATTAATTTAAAGGGGGTGTAAATCCCCCTATTTTGTTGTATAATTTAAAAATGATTGTTATTTTAAGGAGTGAGATTGATGAAGGTGAATAGATTATTTTCTTTATTTTTAGTTATAGGAATAATTTTTTCTAGTATTTTTGTATTTCATAGGGGGAATATAGAAAATGGATATAAAAACGTTGAAATAACTTTAGATTATGACCAGCTTTTAAAAATGAAAGAGGAAAGTGACAAAAATTTAGAGTATTTTCTTAAAGAATTTAAAAGTATGGGGGTAAATTCAGTATCAGTAAATGAAGCAACATTAAATTCATTAAAGGATAGAAAAGAATTTAATATAAAAACTAGTCTTGAAGGTTATAATCTAGTAGTAAGTTCAAATGAAAATATATTTGACTTTATAGTTGATGGTTTTACTAAAAAACTTGGACAAGATAAAGTACATATTATAGATGATAATACTTTAAAAATAGATGGAACCAGAAAAGACTATATATATGATACTACTAAATTATATGATATGAATGGTAAGTATGTAGGAAAAGACAAAATATCAGAAGGTTCTAAGCTTGAATATTTAGGAATTGGATTTTTAAAAGATGACTTAGATATAATAAGAAAATCAGGTCTTAATGTAATAGCAAGACCTATTTACTTATCTCAATATGAAGATGAAAAAAGCATAAAAAACTATTTTGACTTTTTAGATAAAGAAAATATAAAACCGAATTTTATTATATTTTCAGGTGGAGAAGTTTTAGGATATGATAAGGATTTAAATTATCTAAAAGATGAGCTTAAAAATAGAAATATAGTTATTGGAATGATAGAAACTAGTGTTCAAAGAGAACATATAGATCAAAAAGGACTTAAGGCTTTAGTTGAAGATAGTGGCTATTATGCAACAAGAGTATTTAATATTTGGAATTGGATTCAAATAAGATACGATTATGAGATACCTCTTCACAAACATGGTGAGGAAATAATAAATTCTATGTATAGAGCAGTAACAGAAAGAAATGTAAGAATAATATATTTTAAACCTTTTATAGATAAACAGGGAAAATATGTTACAGATATGGATATATATAAGCAAAGATTTAGTGAATTTGAAAAAAGAATAGAAAAGGGACATAATTTAAAATTAGGAAAAGTAAATCCAATGAAGGAAGTTCATACAAATAAATTTATGAATATTTCTATTGTTATAGGGGTTATAGCATCTTTATTTATATTAATTGATAATATATTTAATATAAATGATAAAGTAATGAAAATACTATTTTTATTAGGAATAATTGGAACTTCGTTGGTTTATATTCTAGGCATAAAAGTTGATTTACTTGATAAAGCTTTTGCTCTTTTAGGATCAATAACTATGCCATCTCTTTCTATGGTATTTATATTATATGTAGTCAAGGAAATATTAAAATTAAAAACTGATTTAAAAGTTTCTAATATAATATTTAAAGGTATTTTAACTTTAGTATTTGCATGTATTATATCATTTATAGGAGTGTTGTTTGAAACATCATTACTATTTGATAGTAAATTCTTACTTGAAATGGATATATTTAGAGGAGTTAAAATGTCTCAAATAATGCCTATATTATTTACAGTTTTAATATATATATCCATATTTGGGTATAAAAGAAGTGAAGATAAAAAGGGAATTTACATAGACGATATAGTAAAACTATTTAAAGAAGATATAAAAGTTGGACATGTTATAGTTTTAGGAATATTTGTAGTTGGTGGAATAATATTTATAGCAAGAACTGGACATGAGACAAATATTAAGCCTTCTACTATGGAGCTTTTATTTAGAAATATGTTAGAAATGATACTTACTGCTAGACCTAGAAATAAGGCCTTTTTAATGGCTCATCCAGCTCTTATTTTAATGGTTTATTTAGCTTTTAAAGATCAAAAGTGGATGGTATTTCCTTTATCTTTAGCTGTTGTAATAGGACAAAGTAATATGGTAAATACTTTTTCACATTTAAGAGCTCCTCTTTATTTATCTTATGCTAGAACAAATTATGAGATAATATTTGGAGTGGTTTTAGGAGGTATAGCTATTACTATAATTGACTTTATATGGCGAAAACTTGAAGGGAGAAAAAGAAATGCCTAAAGTGCTTATATCAGGATACTATGGATTTAATAACATAGGAGATGAAGCAATACTTAAAGGAGTAATAGATGGAATAAAAAGTTTAAGTCAGGATACTGAGATAGTTGTTTTATCTCAGTATCCTGATTTCACAGAAAAAAAACATAATGTAAGGTCTATAAAGAGGATGAATGTTTTTAGTATAATAAAAGAGCTTAAAGATTGTGATTTACTAGTAAGTGGAGGAGGTTCACTTCTTCAAGATGTTACCTCTAAAAGGTCTATAATGTATTATTTAGGAGTTATATACCTAGCTAAGCTTTTTAATAAAAAAGTTATGGTTTATTCTCAAGGAATAGGACCTGTTAATAAAAGCTTTAATAGAAATTTACTAAAAAGAGTTTTAAATAAAGTGGATTTTATAAATGTTAGAGATGAAAAATCTAAAAAAGAACTTATTGATATGGGAGTTAATAAGGATATACTTGTAACTATTGATACAGTGTTTGGAATTAAAGAGCCAAAAGTTGATATAGGAAAACAAATTCTTAAGGAGTTAGATATAGATATTGACAGGAAAATAGTAGGTATATCTATAAGGCCATGGCAGAATAATAAAGAAATAATAGATGAGATAAGAAAAGTATGTGAAATTTTAGTAAAAGAATATGACTATCAAGTATTATTTATTCCTTGTCATTTTTATTCTGATTTAAAGATAATGAAAGAAGTTTTAAAGAATATAGATGAAAATTTAAAACATAATGTATATGTTTTAGAGAAATATTTATATGTTGATGAATATTTATCTTTAATTGGAAATTTAGAGTTTTTAATAGGTATGAGACTTCATGCTCTTATTTTTTCTGTTTTAATGAAAGTGCCAGTTATAGGTCTTTCTTATGACCCTAAAATAGATAATTTTTTAAATATATTAGGAAAAAATAAAATTTTGCCTATTTTAAATATAAATTTTAATGATATAATAAATGAGGTAAAATATTTAGTTAAAAATATCGACAAAGAAATACAAATAGTAAATGAAAAAAGAAAAGAATTTTCTAGTATTGCTAATATTCATAATAAAGTATTAATAGATATTTTGAAAAACTAGGGGTGATATATTGGAAAAAATTAATGTTTTAGGAGTTCCTATACATAAAATAAATATGAGTGAAGCTTTACATAAATCTATAGAGTTTTTAAAAAGTAATGAAAAAAGGGTAATATTCACTCCAAATAGTGAAATTATAATGATGGCTAAAGATGATAAAAATCTTTTAAATGCTATTAAAGAAGCTGATTTAATTATTCCAGATGGAATAGGGTTAGTACTTGCTTCTAAGATTTTAAAAAAGCCTCTTGAAGAAAGAGTTACTGGAATAGATCTTATGGAAAATATTCTAGATTACTGTAATAAATCTAAAAAGTCTATATTTATATTAGGTGGAAAACCTGGAGTTGCTGATAAGGCTTTAAAAAATATAAGTAAAAAATATCCAAACATAAAAGCTTTAGGAAGCTATCATGGATATTTTAAAGGGCATCATATAGGTCAAGAAGGACACGATGAAGAAAAAAGTGTAATTAATCTTATTAATAATTTAAAGCCTGATGTATTGTTTGTTGCATTTGGTGCTCCAAAGCAGGAGCTTTGGATTCAAAGATATAAGAATGAAATAAATTCAAATATTTTTATGGGTGTAGGTGGAAGTGTTGATGTATATGCAGGTGAAGTAAAGAGAGCTCCTGTAGTTTATCAAAAGCTAGGACTTGAGTGGTTATATAGACTTATAAAAGAGCCATGGAGATATAAAAGAATGATGGCACTTCCTAAGTTTGTTATAGAAGTTTTAAAAAGTGTAAAGAAGTGATAAGGGGATAATAAAGATGAGAAAAAAACATTGGTATAATTATCTGCTAGAGTATATTATGATAACAATAGGATGTGCTCTTATGGCGGTATCTATAGATTTGTTTTTAGCGCCTCATACAATAGCGCCAGGAGGGGTTTCTGGACTTGCTGTAGTTATAAAAAAATTAACAGGTATATCAGTATCTGTTACAATACTTGCTATAAATATACCATTATTTATAGCTGGTGTTGTAATTCTTGGAAAAGCATTTGGAGCTAAAACAGCTTATGCTGTAGGAGTATTATCTTTTTTTATAGGAATTTTTAACAAATTATTTAATCATTTTATTCCAACAAATGATTTACTTTTATCAGCTATTTATGGTGGAGTTTTACTAGGTGTAGGTATAGGGTTTGTATTTAGGACAGGAGGTACAACAGGAGGTACTGATTTAGTTGGTGCAATACTTAATAAGTACTTTCCAACACTTAGCATACCAAAGCTTATGATGTTTCTTGATCTTACAATTGCAACATCTGCTGGTATTATAAATAGAAATGTAGAAATAACTTTATATTCTTTAATTGCTTTGTACATAATAGTAAAAGTAGCAGATTTTATAATTGAAGGAATGGGATATTCAAAAGCATTCTTTATTATTTCAAATAAATCTAATAAAATAAGTAGTGAAATAATACAAAATCTAGGAAGAGGAGTTACTGCCCTAAAAGGAAAAGGGATGTATACTGGTAAAGATAAAGAAGTTTTATTTATAGTTATAGATAGATCACAAGAAGTAAAACTTAAAAATATAGTTGAAGATGTAGATGAAAATGCATTTATTATGGTTGCAAATGTTCATGAAGTTTTAGGAGAAGGGTTTAAACCCATTAAATCGTAAATTACTTTGTTGAATTTGAATTCAACGAGTTAAAATATAAGAAGGAGGGTAACAAATGAGAGATCATAATGAATTAAAAAAAATTGCTAACAGCATGAGAAAAAATATAGTTCAAATGATTCATGATTCAAAATCTGGACATCCAGGAGGATCTTTATCTGCTGTTGAAATACTTACAGCGCTATATTTTGATGAAATGAATGTAGATCCTCAAAATCCTAAGAAAGAAGATAGAGATAGATTTGTTCTATCAAAAGGACATGCAGCTCCTGTTCTTTATGCAGCACTAGCTGAAAAAGGATACTTCTCAAAAGAAGAGTTATTTAAATTAAGAAAAACAGGTGCTATGCTTCAAGGACATCCTGATATGAAAGGAACTCCTGGAGTTGAAATGTCAACAGGATCTCTAGGACAAGGATTCTCTGCAGCTTGTGGAATGGCAATGGCATCTAAAATGGACAATGCGCCATGGAGAGTATATGCACTACTTGGAGATGGAGAAGTTCAAGAAGGATTAATTTGGGAAGCTGCAATGAGTGCTGCTCATTATAAGCTTGATAATTTAGTAGCATTTTTAGATTATAATGGACTTCAAATAGATGGAAAAAATGAAGATGTAATGAATATAAATCCTATAGTTGATAAATTTAAAGCTTTTGGATGGAATGTAATAGAAATAGATGGACATGACTTTGATCAAATATTTGCAGCTCTTGATTCTGCAAAAGAAACTGTAGGACAACCTACAATGGTAATAGCTAAAACTGTTAAAGGTAAAGGGGTATCTTTCATGGAAAATGAAGCTGGATGGCATGGAACAGCTCCTAGTGATGAAGATTTAGCTAATGCTTTAAAAGAATTAGGAGGTGAAATGTAATGAAAAAAATAGCAACAAGAGAAGCATATGGTAACGCCCTTGTAAAACTTGGAAAAGAAAATGAAAATGTAGTAGTGCTTGATGCAGACCTTTCAAAATCTACTAAAACAGCAGGATTTAAAAAAGAATTCCCAAATAGATTCTTTAATATGGGTATAGCAGAGCAAAACTTAATTGGAGCTGCTGCTGGACTTTCTACTGCAGGGAAAATACCTTTTGCAAGTACATTTGCAATGTTTGCAGCAGGAAGAGCATTTGAAATAATAAGAAATTCTGTATGTTATCCAAAATTAAATGTAAAAATATGTGCAACTCATGCAGGAATTACTGTTGGAGAAGATGGAGCATCTCATCAATCTGTAGAAGATGTAGCAGCTATGAGATCTATTCCTAATATGACAGTAATAGTTCCAGCTGATGGAGTTGAAGCTGAAAAAGTAATATTTAAAGTAGCTGAGTATAATGGACCTGTATATGTAAGACTTGGAAGATCAGCAGTTCCTACTATATTTGATGAAAGCTATGAATTTGAAATAGGAAAAGGAATAGAAATAAAAGAAGGAAATGATGCTACTGTAATTGCTTGTGGAATTATGGTAAATGAAGCAATAAAAGCTTATGAAATATTAAAAGAAGAAGGTATATCTTTAAGAGTTATAAATATGCCTACAATTAAGCCTATAGATACTGATATAATTGTAAAAGCTGCTAAAGAAACTGGTGCTATAATTACAGCAGAAGAGCACAATGTAATAGGTGGACTTGGATCTGCTGTTTCTGAAGTATTAGCAGAAAACTACCCAGTACCAGTAAAAAGAGTAGGTGTAAAAGATACATTTGGAGAATCAGGAACACCAAACGAACTTTTAGAAAAATACGGATTAACAGCAGATGAGATAGTAAAAGCTGTTAAAGAAGTAATAAATAAAAAATAAATTAATATAAACAATTTGAAAAAATATAACATTAAATTGATTATGACAAAAAAGGTTTACATGTATAATAATATATGGTAATATTTAGTTGAGAAAAAAATAACAAGATATTAACCATGAAGGTTTATATCTTATTGAGTATTAGCCATGAAGGCATATCCAGTATAGGATTTTGTTTTCATGGCTTTTTATATTATATTAAGGGGAAGGGAGAAATACTTATGAAAAAAAGATTTTTAGCTTTAGTTCTTTCGATTGTAATGATTCTTGGATTAACTGTAGGGTGCAGCAGCACTAATGATAAAGCTGAAGAAAAAGAAGAAACTAAAGAAAAAACATTAACTTACGGAAGCTCAGCGGATTATACAAGGATAAATCCAGCTCTTGATGAACATGCAGAGATACACAAATTAATATTTACAGGTCTTACTAAGCATAATGAAAAAAGTGAAGTAGTGCCAGACTTAGCTGAAAGTTGGAATTATAATGAAAGTAGTAATACATATACTTTTAAACTAAAAAAAGGCGTAAAATGGCATGATGGAAAAGAATTTACAGCAGAAGATGTAAAATTTACTATAGAAGCTATAAAAAATCCTAAAAATAGATCAGAAATTGCTACAAACTATGAAGAAATAAAAGATGTAGAAGTAGTAGACAACTACACTGTAAAACTTCATTTAACTGAACCATGTGTACCTATACTTGATTACTTAAGTGTTGGAATGCTTCCAAAGCATTTATTAGAAGGAAAAGATTTAAATAATAATTCTTTTAATCAAAATCCAATAGGAACAGGACCTTATAAATTAGATAAATGGGAAATGGGACAATATATTTCACTTAAAGCAAATGAAGATTATTATAATGGAAAACCAAAAATAGATAATGTAGTATTTAAAATATTATTAGATGAAAAAGTAAGAGCTATGCAGTTAAAATCTGGAGAAATAGATTTAGCTCAACTTGAGCCAAAAGATGTAGAAGCATTTGATGATGTAGAGGGAATAAAATTATATAAAGAAAAAACAGCAGATTATAGAGGGATAATGTATAATTTTAGAAATGATTTATTCAAAGATAAAGCTCTTATAAAAGCTTTAAGTTATGGAGTTAATAGACAAGAAATAGTTGATAGTGTACTTGATGGAATGGGTAAAATTGCTTATGGACCGTTACAAATGGGAACTTATAATAATGAAAACGTTGAAAAATATAAATTTAATCCAGAAAAAGCAAAAGAAATATTAATTGAGGATGGTTGGAAGCTAGGGTCAGATAATATATTTGAAAAAAATGGTAAAAAATTATCTTTCAAATTAACATGCTTTGAAGGAGATCCAGTAAGAATTAATATGGCTAATGTAGTAAGTCAGCAGCTTAAGCAAATAGGAGTAGATGCTAAAGTAGATATACAAGCTGAAATTGATTGGTCGAATTTAGAAGCATTTTTAATAGGATGGGGAAGTCCATTTGATCCAGATGATCATACATATAAAGTATTCCACAGTTCTCAAATAGAAACTGGAATGAACTTAAATGCATATTCAAATCCAAAAGTAGATGAACTTTTATACAAAGCAAGAACTACACTTAAATCTGAAGATAGGAAATCCTATTATATGGAGTTCCAAAAAGAGCTTGCACTTGACCCTACATTTACATTCTTAGCATATATAGATGCTGTATATGGAGCTAAAGAAAATATAGTAGGAATTAAAGATACTGTACTTGGACACCATGGCGTAGGATTTTTATGGAATATAGAAGAATGGGATATTAAGTAATGCTTAAATTTATTATAAAAAGAATTAAACAAACTGTAATAACAATATTTATACTATCCCTTGGAGCATTTATGGTTTCCCATTTAGCTCCAGGGGATCCTCTTGTTTCTGTATATGGAGATGCAGCTGAAAGGCTTTCTAATGAGGCCAGAATAAAAGCTGTTAAAGATTTGCGTCTTGATAAACCATTAATATATCAATATGCTATTTGGATAAAAAATGCAGTAAAAGGAGATTTAGGATATTCATATAAATATAAAATGCCTGTTAAAGACGTGATACAAATTCATTTTCCAAATACATTTTATTTAATGGGACTTTCAATTTTTTTAACATTAATATTATCTATAAGCTTGGGGTTAATTAGTGCATTAAATGAAGGAAAGCTGTTAGATAGAATTATAACTAGATTTAGCACTCTACTTTACTGTATACCTGGTTTTTGGATTAGTTTAATTTTAATATTAGTATTTTGTACTAATTTGAAGATACTTCCATCTTCAGGAGTATACGATATAGGAAGAGAAAATGATATTTTAAACAGGATATATCATTTAATACTTCCTTTAACAGTTATGATAATAGGACATTTAGGATATTATTCAAATTTTGTAAGAAATAAAATTCTAGAGGAATTAAAAGAAGACTATATAATACTTGCTAGAGCTAAAGGACTTTCTAAATTTGAAATAATATCAAAACACCCATTAAAAAAAATAATGCCCTCAATTATTATATTAATGTCACTATCACTTAGCCATTTGATTGCAGGAGGGTTTGTAGTAGAGTATATATTTTCATATCCTGGAGTTGGGAAACTAGTATTTGAATCTGCAAAATATCATGATTATCCACTTCTTATGGGTGGAGTAATTTTAACTGGAGTTATAGTAGTTCTTGGAAGTTTAATATCAGATATACTTAGTAGTTTAATAGATCCAAGGTTAAGAGAGGAAGGTATGGATTAAAATGGATTTTACTCCTGTAGGTGTTTTAAGAGAAAATAAAAAAGAAGATAAAAAAAGATGGTCTTTTAAAAATCTAAATTTAAAACAAAATATATTTCTCTCTCCACTTATTTTATTTATAATAACACTTTTATGCATATTAGCACCTTTAATCACAAGCATTGATCCAACGTATATGGAGTTATCAAATATATTTGCATATCCTTGTAGATCCAATATATTTGGAACAGATCATTTAGGAAGAGATGTATTTGCAAGAGTTTTATATGGAGGAAGAATATCTATTACTATAGGGATATTGTCTATGCTTATATCTACATTTATTGGAGCAACTTATGGAAGTATAAGTGGATATTTTGGAGGAATAATAGACAATTATATGATGAGATTTATAGATATAATGATTAGCATACCATCTTTACTTATTATGACTTTAATTCAATCTATACTTCAAAGTAATAAAGTAAGCAGCATTGTATTTGTAATTGCAATAACCAGTTGGATGAATATAGCAAAAATTGTAAGGAGTGAAGTTCTTGAACTAAAACAAAGAGAATTTGTACTTGCATCTAAAATTATGGGAGGAAATTTTGTACATATAATAAAAAAACATCTTATACCTAATTTTATGCCTGCTATTATTTATATGTCAGTTGTAAACTCTGCAAATGCTATTATGGCAGAAACTACTTTGAGCTTTTTAGGACTAGGGCTTCCTATAGAAATACCTTCTTGGGGAAGTATGTTAATGGATGCACAAAAGAGTATTTTATTAAATAAATGGTGGGTAGCGTTATTTCCTGGAGTGTTTATGATATCTACAATATTTTGTATAACTAATATAGGAGAATATATAAGATATAAAAATAATAAAAAATTTAATAATATATAAAAAATAAAAATTTTTCCAAAAGAACTTGATTGTCCCAAATAGATATGATATTATATTAACAAAGCTAGAAAACAAAATTAAGAAAATAAGGCCATGAAGGTTTTTAGAGAACTGAATTCTCAAACCTTATGGCTTATTTTTTTGCTGACAACCCCTTATCAGCAATTTATGATACCTCTTAAAATGTAGGTTTAAATAAACTCAAAATTCTCAATTGCCCTGTATAAGGGCTTATTTTTTTTACTCTATAGGAAATTATAAATTTTTTAAACTGTAACTTTGGTAACTGAATAAAAGTATCAACTATTTTGAGCAACGGAGTCCGTTAGGACTCGTTGGCGACATGAGCCATGCGATAGCATGAAGCGAATTTTTTTAGTTATTTAGAATTTAATTTTGAGTCTACTGAATCATTTATTTCTTTAAATACTTTAAACATCATATCATTAAATTCTTTTGATGATTTAAAAAATATATCGACTTCTTGGATTTGAGATAGACTTTGAAACTGTTTATTAAGTTCGGCTAATCTATATTGCATATCTTTTTGAGTTTTTTTTGAGCTATATATCTCCGTT
>NZ_FRAE01000010.1 GCF_900142235.1 Tepidibacter formicigenes DSM 15518
TAACGTAAATTCTCCCACATCTAGTGCAAAATTTACTTTTACATGTAAAGCCTACTCTCTTACTTTCCATGCATTCTAAACACATATACTCTGTATATCCCTTTTCTAGCCTCCCACAGTCCATTGCTTTTTCAACTGTTTCTATAACATCTGCCCTTATTACCTTCGGAATTCTTTTAATTTTTTTCTTTAAAAAGTTTTGCCAATTATCTTGCAATATTTTTTTTAATGTTACTTTAGTCATCTCTTCATCTCTCTTTTTTCAATACTTATACATATATTTTAGCAAGTTTTCCACAGATTTTGAAATTTTATAATTTCCTACTTAATATAAAAAAACTGCCAACTCAAAGTTAGCAGTTTTATATATATTTATTTTATTCATCAGCTGGCTTAGATGGCATTTCTTTATTTTGAGATGATGCTTTAAGCATTGTAACTGAAGTATAGAATATAACACCTATAACTAACCATTTTAATATATCAAGAGGTAGTTCTTTAACTATATATGCAGCTATAATAACTCCTATTGTTCCTCCAATTGTTATACCCATTGATGCTCTTCTGTCATATGCTTTTTCTTTAACGAACTTAATAGAAGCAACAGGCATTAAGAATGCACAAGAACCCATCATTATAGGGAATGCAACTCTTGGAGACATTCCTAATAAATAAACAAGTGCCATACAAGGCGCATAAAGTCCTATTCCCGCAGTCATTAAAGCCCCTAATATAAAGTTTGCAACTATTGCTACTATAAGTTTTGAACCTTTAATTCCAATAGGTACACCTAGCATTTTTATAACTTCTTTTCCATCTATAGTTTCTTTTATTTCCATAGTTTTATAGATTAAATTATTTTTAACTCCATCAAATGATTGCGATAATGGTTCTCCTCCTCCTGGCATCCAATCCATTTGTCCTGCAAGCATTAAAAAAGCAGTAATAAATAACGCTATTCCCATTGCAAACTGCACTTTCTTTTCTGGAAGTTTTGATACAATTCCTGCTCCAACCCATGCTCCAATTGTTGCAGATGCAAGCATACTAATTAACGTAGCAGAATCCATGTCTATAACTGTTATAAATATAAATGCTTCTAACACAACTGGTATTGTATGAGATACGTTTAATGTTCCAGGTAAAAGTCTATCCTTAGTTTGTTTCATTCCTTTTAGTAGTGCTGTAGTAGGTGCAAATGAACCTATACCTAAAGTATCGAAGAAATCTGTTATAAATCCAATAAAAGTAACTTTTGACCAAGTATTATGAGCTTCTAAATTGTTTTTGTTTTCCATAAAATCTTTTATAAATACCACTACAAACCAAAACGTCAGTACACCTAAAACACCTAAAACCATTTTAATCATAGCTTACATCCTCCTTTTATAGTTTTGCTTAATTTTATTTTATCATTTTTTAATCAAAACTTAAATATGATTTTGTTAATTTTTAAACCTTATTTGAATATTATGTTTTTTTGACAAACTATGTATTTTACTTCAATATAAATCCATATTTTAATGGATCTTCAGGGTCTATTACAAAATGATTAAATCCTGTTATATAAGCTGCTCCTGTTATTTCTGGAGTTATAGTTTTATACCCTCCAAGTTCTCCAGTTCCAACTATTCTACCTTTGAACAACGTTCCTAAAATACTTTCATAAACAAATAGTTCTCCTTCTTTTAACTCTCCTTTAGAGTAAAGAGTTGCAAGTTTAGCACTAGTTCCTGTACCACAAGGAGATCTATCTACTTGACCTTGACCAAATATAACTACATTTTTGTAAGTAGCTTCAGGATGAGTTGGCTCATCATATATTTCTACTAAGTCAACTGTTTTTATATGGTCTAAAGTAGGATGTTTTATTTCTACATTTTCATTAATTATATCTCTTATTTTAAGTCCTACTTCTGTTAACTTTTGAGCATTCTTAGGCTCAATTTTAAGGCCTAATTGCTTAGCATCAACTATTGCAAAAAAACTTCCACCAAAGGATATATCAAATGTTATTTTTCCTATTTCAGGAACTTCTATTTCTACATCTTTTTTATAATGAAATGCTGGAACGTTTACTATTGATACTTCTTTAACTTTTCCATTTTCTACTCTTGCCTTTGATCTAACTATTCCTGCTGGAGTGTCCATTACAACTTCTGTAATAGGCTCTTTAGCTTCAACCATTCCTGTTTCAATAGCTACAGTTATAGCACCTATAGAGCCATGGCCACACATATTTAAGTATCCTCCACCATCCATGAATATTATTCCAAAATCAGCTTCTTCATTCACTGGGGCTGTAAGAATTGAACCAAACATATCATTATGCCCTCTTGGTTCTAACATTATTGCCGTTCTTAAGTTATCCATATTCTTTTCTAGATACTCTTTTTTCTCAGCCATAGTTTTTCCTGGAATATTTGGTACTCCACCTACAATTATTCTTGTAGGTTCTCCCATAGTATGAGAATCAACTGCATGAATACTTCTTATAGCTTTCATATTACTTCTCCCCTCTTCTCATTTTTAATTTTAAAAATGCAAGCGCTTTTTTAGCATCTAATTTATCTACAGTGTTTTCACCAACAACTTGTGTTTCTATTCCTTCTTTAGATTTATTAAAATCAACTATCGTGTCCATGTATTTATTTGTAACTACAAATTTAGCTTGAGTTCCTATAAAGCTAAGTCCTACTACAGGAATTCCTCTTTTTCCTATTTCTTCTATTGTATTTGCATAGTCCACATGAGAATTTCCCCAACCGTCAACAGATATTATAACTCCATCAGCTCTCATTGCTTCTGCCCAAGCAGCAGCTCTTTGACCTACAAAATACTTTTCTTTATTATCTTGAGGTGTACCTACAACCATAACCCCTAAAAGGTCTATGTCTTTATCATTACTTACTATATCAAGTAAAGGATCTCTAAAATGATGAAGAGTTGTTTCCTTAGTGGATGGTCCTATTCCCACAAAATCACCACCTTACGTCATGGCCCTTAATGCGCCATCTCTATATTCATTAGGAGATATTATCATAGGAACATTTTTCATATCTATAATAGATGTTCCTCCTTTTAGTCCACTTGGTTCGTTAGAAAAAAGTTGATTGTCATACATCGCACCTTGACCTGCTATTTGTTTTATTATTAAAACCTTTTTAGAATTAGGTCTTATTTTATCAAAATATTCATACGATTCAGTAGCATCTCTTCCATCTAACTCTTTTAGAATATTTCTCAAGTTTTGAATAAACTTATCACATGCTCTAAACGCAGATAAAGGAAGTTTTCTTTCAAACGGCTGCCCACCTTTTAAAGTTACATCAAAATTAATTATATAATCATTCTTAGAAGGTGTACCAGCTCTATCAAATTCTAGTTGTTCCTTTAATATTCCTTCAGATGAGCCAAATTCATGCATTTGTCTTCCATCTTCATCTACTCCAGTTAGCATAACATAAACTCCAGTTAAAGTATGTGTTATACCTTCTCCTATTCTACCTAATACCTTAGTAGATATAGGTATAATATCCATTATAGTATTTACATATCTATTGTAATCACCTGGAGATATAATATCTATTTTTATATCTACTATTAAATCTTCATCTTTTATTAAAGAATTTGATATTTCTTTATCAATCTTAAGTACACCATTACTTATTCCACTTGCATCTGAAAATTCCACTTTCTCTATATGAAAAGATTTAATAACTAATCTTCTCAAATTTTTTTCTTTATACATAAACATCACCTTTTAAGGTATTTATTTAAAACTTCCCCCTAAATAGGGGGAAGTTATTTTATTATATTTCTGCTACATATTCGTATGGTAATGGTATTATTTTACCAGCACTTGGTATTTCAATAAGTTTTCTTAAAGTATCTTTTAATATATTTGTTTGCATTTCTTTATTATTTGGTTCACCTGCATTTGCTCCCATAGGAACTAATGGAGCAACTGCTCTTGGGCTACCATTTTGTCTAACTACTGGAGGAAGAGCTGCTATTATTATAGTTGGTATTCCAGCTTTCTCAATTGCTCTCTGCACAATCACGGCAGAGCGGTGGCAAGTACCTCAGCCAGCAGTTAAAACAACTGCATCAACATTTTCTTCTTTTAATTGTCTAGCAATTTCAGGACCAGTTTCATCAGTGAATTTTTGTTGGTCTCCACCACCACCCATAAATCCAAAGTGAACTGGTGCAACTTCTTTTATAAATCCTTCCTCAGCAAGTTCTCTTAATCTATCTATAGGGAACATACAGTTTATATCTTTGTTAACATCAGCATTATCATATCCACCATGAGATACCATCATTTCACTTGTTGGAGCATCTCCTGGTATTACTCTAAAACCAAAATCTCCTGCTAAGTTAAATCTCTCATCTGATTTTAAATGCACACCAGCTGCTGTAGCTAAAGCAATTCTCATCTCTTTCAATTCTTTAGTTACAGGAGTCCAAACTGGTGGAGGTGTTATCGGTACAAATATTTCTGATTGAAGTCCTTTAACAACTGTAAGACTCATATCTATTACCTCACTTTCCTGTTTATTTTTGTTCTTGTTTCTCTTTTTCACGTCTTTTATTTTCTTCTATTATCTTAGCATATTTTTCATTAACCTCAGGTCCTAAAACTTCAGGATAGCTCAATAAAAATCCAACTTCCATGCCAAGCTTTAATTCATAATCACTAATTAACATCCTCATCGGAACCTTGAATTGTCCAAGTCTTCCTTTTAAATCAATAGTAACACTACCATCTGTTAATTCAACTATTACTCCTTCATACATTCTTTCTGTAGAAGAATATTTTAATCTATCCATCATATCACCTATTTATTAAGCATCTTCTTTTTCGTAAATTTCTCTTCTCTTTTTACTCTTTTCTAACACTTGCTCATTTTCAAGAAGCTCTATTTTGCTTCCAGTTGCTTTTTCAATTAACTCAATATTGTTTAACTTAACATTATTGTTCCATTTTCTTTCTGGAGCTTTAACTTCTTCTCCAGCCATAACAGCCTTAACCATAGCTAATGCTCTTATAGCATCTTCCTTACATAATGTATTATTTGAAAGTATTTCATTTTCAATACCTTGTTTAGACTTGTTATTATCTATCATATATTTCATATATTCATTACCAACAACTAAAGCACCTTGAACAGCTGAGAATGTCATACCTACTACAGCAACATCTCTCATACCTATTTGCTCATGATGAGATGCAAAATCTATATGATTGTTTCCAAATCCTTCCGTAGTAATTATTGCACCATCTACATCCATAGCTTCTACCATCATACCTAATCTCTTAGATACATAGAATTTCTCAGAGTTAACTTGTGGAGACCCTACAAATACAACTCCTACTAAATCTATTTCTTCATCATTCATAGCTTCTATTACTAGTGGCTCTCTCCAATAATGTCTAGAGTTTTCTTTAGAAGCAGGCCCTATACAAGTTAATGCATGAATACCTCCATCTAATACTTCAAGTGGAGAAAGTACCACTGGAACATTTCCAAGGTCAACATTAGGCTTTGCTCCTAATGTTCCAACAGGCTCAACTGGTAATATTAAGTTATCATGCATTGCACCTTGACCCATTATTTCTTTAACTATAACTACTTTCTTTTTACCAGGTCTTCTGTATTGAACTAATTCTTCAGTTTCAACAACTAAAGATTCATCAGCATTTTTAAGAGCTTCTCTTATTTCTTGAGTTATTACATCTGTAGCCATATGAGCAGCAAGTGGTCCTGGTCTTTCCATATTAGTACCAGCTTTTACTGTAACTTGAGTTTTTATGAAGATATCTCCTTTATCTGGAGCACCTGGTCTTCCCCACATTATATTTTTATCAAGATCACCTTCTGAAGAACCGAATTCGCCTATTTGAACTCCATTTTCATCAGTTCCTGTTACCATAACGATAACACCATCTATCACTCTAGTAACACCAGTTCCTAATTCTCCTTCTTCTTTAGTAGCAATCGGTTGAACATCCATTATAGTTTCACTATAAGTGTTATATTTATCTGGAGTTATTATATCTAACTTCAGATCTACAACTAATTCTTCAGATGCTACTGCTCCTGAACAAATATCTTTTCTTATATATAAAGTAGTTCCTTCTATTTTAGTTTCATCAGCAAGTTCTACTTTTTCTATTTTAAAGTGTTTTTTAACTAATTTTCTAACAGCTTTAGCTTCTTTAACTTCTTCTTTAGCTTCAGTAGCTGGTTGAGCTTCAGCTACAGGAACTACAGCTGATTGTTGTGCAAGTCCCATTGAAGCTGCGATTGTTAAAGGTATTTCTAAATCTATATTTCTTCCTTCTCCTATATGAATTTTAACAGTTCCTCCACCAGATACTGGTGTTACAGAAGATACTGGTGCTACAGGTGCTACCATTTCTTCTTTAGTTTCTTCAACTGCTTCTTCTTTAACTTCTTCTACTTTATTTATTCCTTCTAATAAATCTGCAGTAAGAGGAGTTAAAGCATCTATAGTTTTAGTTAGTTTTGCACCTAATACCTCCTCTATAGTTAAGCAATTTTCAGGTATTTCAAGTAATCCTGAATCTTGTAAGTCAGCAAATATTGCTGGGTCTTCTAAATTTGATGTTTCAATTACAGTACCAGCTTCGAATCTACAGCAGCAAACTGCTGGATCTTTAGCATGAGCCTTAGCTGTTTCTGGAGTAATTGACATATAAATCGCCTCCTTTTATTTTTTTCTTCTATATAGTTTATGTCCTGCACCTCTTAAAACATGGTCTGTACTGTGATAAACTGGAACTCCTACCCTAGGAGCTACTTGCATAACTGTGTTAGTTCAGTCCTCACATGTTCCAGTAATCACCACTTCAGCCCCTTGTTTTTTAAGGTATAATACCTTTTCTGCTTGCCCTGGACATATTCCTGGTAAATCACATCTGTATCTTCCATTGCTTTCTGTCATTCTCTTACACTTAGTCTCTGCTACAACTTCAGCACCCATTCCCTTAGCAATTTCTTTCAATCTCTCTTCTTGCGCTCCACATTCACACGCAATTATACCTACTTTTCTTTTTTCATTCGGAAATGGCATAGATACTAATATTCCACCTAAAGTTTTATTAACTGGAGAATCTTCTTCTCCATGTTTTCCTGTGAAAGGTCCACCTAAAACTATCTCTCCATATGGTTTTTCATATCCTCCACATTCTTCTATATAGTGCTTAATTGGCATTCCTATTGGAACATCAAAGAATACTCTACCTTTCTTAGCATCTTTTACTCTTCCACCAACTGTAATATCTTTAGTTATAACAGGTTTTCTTTCTTCTATTGCTAAAACAATATTTTTAAGGGTTTCAACATTAGAAACAACTGCCTTTGCTTCAAGTGGCAATTGTCCAGGCTTTAGTTCTACTCCAAGTAGTTCTCTTATAATAACTCTTTCATCTCCTGCTGGATACATATCTGGTAAAAATTTAACTTCTATATTTTCTTCATTTTTACAAGCTTTACCAAGTGCTATAATAGCCTTTTTATATTTTGGCTTTATGGCAATATATCCTTTAGAAGCATTAGTCATTTCAAGAATATATTTTAATCCCTTTACTACTACTTCTGGATTTTCCTCCATTAATGCAACATTGTGCGAAAGCACAGGCTCACATTCTGCTGCATTTGCAATAACATATCCACCTTTTAAATCTACGTTTAATTTAACATGAGCAGGAAAACCTGCACCACCAGACCCAACTATTCCAGCTTCTTTTACAGCTTCTAAATGGCTATCTGTTTCTTTTATCTTTACATATTCTTCTGGTTGGTTTTCAAAAGGTTTTATAACTATTTCTTTTTCATTTATATCTACTACCTTACCATAAACACTTGAATGTATATTCGCTCCAAGCCCTTGTGGCTTAGCAACTAACTGTCCTTTTTTTACTTCGTCTCCTATATTTACTATAGGATTACAAGGTGCTCCAACATGTTGCTTTAATTCAATGCATATATTCATATCTTTCACCTCCTATTCTTTTATCACTTTCACCATATTATATAAGCAACTATCATGCCAATTTTTTAAAAAAAGTTGTAAATAAATCATATTTTTATATAATAGTTGATTTGACTAATATATAAAAACTTTATAATGCTTTTTAAAAAACTTCAAGCATCCCTTAATTTTCTGAAATTGTCAGTTTTTTGACGCATTTTCTAAAATGAATTCCTTTATAAATTATAAAAAACTTCTATCAATTACTTATTATCTTATATTTTCTTTAAGTTTATTCAAAAAAAAATAAAGCGTCAACTTTTCGACGCTTGTCAGCTTTTTGACACTATATTTTATATAAATCCATTTTATAATATAAAGTACTCCTTGGAATATTAAGAAGCTTTGCTGCTTTTGCTTTATTTCCACCTGAAATTTTCAAAGCTCTTTTAATAGTGTCTATTTCTACTTTTAATACCGCCTTATTTAAATCCATAGGATATTCTTCTTTTTTTATTTTTTTATTAACTTTTTCCATAATATAATTCGGCACTAATTCTTTAGTTATAGTATCATCTTTACTTAAAACAACTAAATGTTCTATTGTATTTTTAAGCTCTCTTATATTTCCTCTCCATTCATAGTTTTGAAGTATATCAATTACTTCCCTTTCTATTTGTGGTATCTTCTTATTATTTTGTTCACACATTTCTTTTAAAAAATTATGTATTAAAAGCACTATGTCTCCATCTCTTTCCCTTAAAGGAGGTAAACTAAGCTCTACCACATTTAATCTATAATACAAATCCTCTCTAAATGTTTCTTCTTCTGACATTTTTTTTAAATTTTTATTAGTTGCAGATATTATCCTTACATTTATATTTATAGTTTTTTCTCCCCCTACTCTTCTAATCTCTTTTTCTTGAAGAACTCTTAGTAATTTTGCCTGCATGTGCATAGGAAGATCTGCTATTTCATCTAAAAATACAGTTCCGTTATTTGCAAGTTCAAAAATTCCTATTTTCCCTTTTTTACTCGCTC
Organism: Tepidibacter formicigenes DSM 15518; assembly: GCF_900142235.1. Lineage (GTDB taxonomy): Bacteria > Bacillota > Clostridia > Peptostreptococcales > Peptostreptococcaceae > Tepidibacter > Tepidibacter formicigenes. The sequence goes on from NZ_FRAE01000010.1 coordinate 9,046, forward strand.
CTGTAAACGCTCCTGCTTCATAACCAAAGAATTCACTTTCAAATAACTCACTTGGTATGGCACTACAGTTAACAGGAACAAAAAGTCCTTCTCTTTGACTGTAATCATGTATTGCTCTTGCAAACACTTCTTTACCAGTTCCACTTTCTCCAAGGATTAAAATACTTGCATTAGTTTTTGCAACTTGCCTTGCAGTTTCTATTGTTTTTATAAGTTTTTGACTTTTACCTATTATATTTCCAAAATTACTGCTTGAAAATTTTTTAACCTCATTTTCTAAAAACTTCAAAGTACTGTTTGCTTTTTCAAGTTGATAAGATAATTTTTTCACTTGCGTAATATCTCTATCTGTAGATACAGCACCAACAAATTCTCCATCTATAAAAATAGGATGTGCGCTTACTACTACATCCGTATCCTTTCTAGGCGGGCAGTGATATACATCAGCTACACCCATTCTAGTTTCTAAAACTTTTAATAAAATTGCTTTAGGAAAAAAATCTTTTAATTTTTTACCTATTATATCTTTAGCTAAAACTTTATAAAGCTTTTCAGAATTTTTGTTCCATATTACAACAATTCCTTCTTTATCTACAACGCATACAGCTTCATATATATGATTTATTATGTGATTTAATTTCCCTCCTAATTCTTCCATCTTCATATAAAAATAATCTCTTAATTGTTCTACTCTTATAACACCTATTAAACTCCTATTTTCTACAACAGGAAGTCTAGCTATTTTATTTTTAATCATTATATTTCTACATTCAAGTAAACTAATATCTTTAGTTACAGTTACAATTTCTTTTGACATAAAATTCTTTATAGGTAGATACTCATTTAATTTTTTTATTTTTATTTTTGCTATATCTGTTAAAGTCAGTAATCCTCTAATATTTTTATTTTCATCTATAACAAATATATCAGTTAAATTGTTCTTTAACATTTCTTCTAAACACAATTTAAGCTTATCCTCTTCATAAACCATAATAAAATCTTTAGACATGGCATCTTTAACTAAAGTTGTTTTAGGGATTAAAAACAAAGCAATCACCTCTTATATAATAATCGTTTTATAGAATATTATACAATTAATATGTGTTGTTGACAAAATTATTAATTATCAATCTTATTGTCCTTATTTATTCTTTTTTGCCTTCCTGTAGAATCCATCTCATAGTCTTTTTTATATATAAGCTCAGATATTGGAACTATTTTATATCCTTGAGATTGTAATTTTTCCAAAACTAGAGGTAAATATTGAGTTATGTATTTAGCATTATTATGAAATAAAACTATAGAACCATTTTTTGTGTTTTTAACTACTCTGTCTACAACATGCTCAACACCTATTTCTTTCCAATCTAAAGAATCTACATCCCACTGTATAGTATAATAACCTAAGCTTTGAGCAGTTTCTATAAGGGTATTATTATAGTCTCCAAATGGAGGTCTAAAAACCGTTGGCTTTTTATCTATAATTTTTTCTATTTTTTCAGAAGTAATTTCAAGTTCTTTAGTAATTTCCTCTTTGCTTAAAAGACTCATCTTAGGATGAGTTGTAGAATGATTTCCTATTTCATGGCCTCTTGCGTATATTTCTTTAACTAAATCTGGATGTTTATCAACCCAAAAACCTACTAAAAAGAACGTTGTTTTAACATTATATTTATCTAGTATATCTAATATTTCTCTAGTATATATTTGCCCCCAAGCAGCGTCAAAACTTATAGCAATTTTCTTTTCTTTTGTGTCTACACAGTAAATAGGCAATTTTTTTTCTTCAATTTGAGCCATTGTATCTTTTATAATATAAAAGGAACATAATAATACCGTTAATGCTATTAGGAATATAACTAAACTTAAGATTATCTTTTTAAAAGAAACTATTAGTATTTTCAAATTAAACCCTCCTAAATATGATTTTCATTAATATATTTTTATTTTAATATTCTTCAAAAAATTACTAGAAGATTTAGTTTTTTAAATGGGAAAATTATTTTTAGGAGGTGTTTTCATGTCTGAGATACGAAGCGAGTATACTAATTTAAAAGGAAAGAGAACTGAATCAGGAAGAATTACTAATAAACTTGAACCAAGACATTTTTTAAGAGAAGCTCATACAATTCAAGAAGGTATACGAAAAGATAAAAAAATAAAAATTCACAAAAAATATGGTTCTGATTCATAATAAAAATGAGTTGTGCAAAATTGCACAACTCATTTTTATTATGAATGTATAAAATTCTTTTAATACAGTTATTTATTTTACATATATATTAATTTCTTTCAAATATTTCTAACATATATTTTGTAAAACTGGTTAAATTAATACTACAACATCAAAAGATGTTGAAAACAAAACTTAAATGACATTACAAGGAGGAATTGACTATGGCAGGAAGAAATAAAAAAGTAGTTCCCGAAGCAAGAACTGCTTTAAATCAAATGAAACTTGAAACAGCTAATGAACTTGGTTTATCAAACTACGAAAACATTGATAAAGGAAATTTAACAGCTAGACAAAATGGATATGTTGGTGGATATATGACTAAAAAGCTAGTTGAAATGGCAGAAAAACAAATATCAGGAAAATAATAAATTTTTGAAAAGACTACCTATTTCAAGGTAGTCTTTTTTAAGGTCTTCATTATAAGAAGACTTTTTATTTTTGTTTTTTATACTTTTATTTTTAAGACAAATAGTTTAATATATAAATAGAAGTATTTTGCGGAGGATGATGTATTATGTTTGAAAACACATCTGAAGAGTTAGCAGTTAATAAATTACTATTAATGTATATCTTGAATAGAATCGAAATAAATTTAACTAATTCTCAGATTACTCAAGTAGTTATGGAAAATGATTTTATGAATTATTTTTCTCTTCAACAATTTTTAGCTGAACTTACACAGTCTAATTTTTTAAAGGTCTACAAAGAAGAAGGTAAAGAGTATTACTCCTTAACTAAAAAAGGAAATCAAGCTCTTGAATATTTTTTATCTAGAATACCTTTAGATGTTAAAGAAAAGATAGATATATATATATCAAAAAACAAAGAAAAAGTTTTAAAAGAAACTCAAATCAAATCTAATTTTTCTAAAATATCAGAAAATGAATTTATTGTAAATTTAAAAGTAATAGAAAATCAAGTACCACTTATAAACATAGACTTAAATGTAGCTTCTAACAAACAAGCAAAGTTAATTTGTGATAACTGGAAAAAAAATGCTCCTACTATATATGGAGAAATCATAAAGCTTCTTATAAAAAAATAGAGCCTATCTACAAATTATTGTAGTAGGCTCTTTGTCTACTTTTATATCTTTTATAAAATTATAATTTTCAGTATTAAATACCTTTATAACATTATTTTCTATGTCTGATACAAATAATAATTTTTTATCATTAGATATACTTATTCCAAGAGGTCTTCCTAAAATCTCTATCTTTTTTATAATTTTATATTTTTTAGAATCTAATATATCTATACTTTTATTACAAAAATCCGTTACATATACTTCATTTTTTAAATTATTAAAAGCTATCTCTATGGGTAATTTAAAGTTATTTAGTGTTTTAATTGTTTTAAAGGTAAACCTATCTAATAACACTATATGACCATCTTTTGTTGCTACATAAATTACATTTTTTATTTCATCTACTTTTAAATGCCATGGCATAAAATTTAATTTTACTTTTTCTACAATATTTTTAGATATTACATCTATTACTGTAAAATAATCAGAACAAGGAACATATAGTTTATGTTGATTTTTATCTAAAACCATTCCGTGAGGCATATCATCAACACAAATCACTCCTATAGGATTCATTTTTTGTATATCTATTATATATATACTATTAGAGTCTTCATTAGCTATATAAAGTTCTTCATCATTATAAAGTGCAACCTGACTTAAATTTCCACCTATAGATACACTGTCTATTACAACTTTGTCTTTTATACTAACTATATATAAAACTCCATTTAAGCTACTGGGTATATATATAATTTCTTCTTTTTTATCTATACAAAAATGATGAGGATATACATTTTCATATAAATCTATTCTGTCTTCTTCTATAAGAAGCTTTTTATCTATTATTGATATACTTTTTGATAAAAAATTAGATACATAGACTTTCAAACCCCTCCCCCCTTCTTTATTCCCGCTTTCACAAACTCTTATATACTATAATAATATATTATATTTACTATTATTGTGATACATTTTTGTTAACTTTTTCATATGTATATACTATAGTAGGGTATAGTTAATAGGAAAATAAGGAGGGTTTTAATATGTATTTATTCAGAACTTCTGGTGTTTGTGCTAAAGAAATAAGATTTGAAATTGAAAAAGATATAATCAAATCTGTAGAATTTGTAGGTGGATGTCCTGGAAACTTACTTGGAATTAAAAAACTTATAGAAGGAAAAAAAATAGATGATATCATAGAACAATTTAAAGGAATCCCTTGCGGCAATAGATCAACTTCTTGTCCAGACCAACTTACAAAAGCATTATTACTTTATAAAAAGAAACAAGCAGAACAAAGTGCATAGCAAAAAGGGTGATTAAATATCACCCTTTTTTATTATACTTCTTACAGCTCCTATCATGTATAAAGAACCTGCGCATATTATAATTTCATCTTCCTTACATTCATTAATAGATAATTTTACAGCATCTTCAATATCATTTATCGAAATACATTCTTTACCCAAATCAATTATTTTTTCCTTTAAATCCTTTGCAGTTAAAGCTCTATCACTATCAGGTGTTGTAGTAATTATTTTGCTGCATTTAGGTATTAATACTTTTAATACAGAATCAACATCCTTATCTTTAAGCATTCCAATTAGTAATGTTATATTTTTATTATTTAAGTATTTATCTATAGAATTAGTAAGAGATATTGCTCCATCCTTATTATGAGCCCCATCTATAATAAAAAGTGGTTTTTCCATTAAAAGCTCAATTCTACCTGGCCATTTAGTTTCTTTTAATCCTTTATATATAGATTGCTTATTTATTTCAAAATCATATTTATTTTTTAATATATTTATAACATTTAAAGCAAGTATAGCATTATTTACTTGATGGTCTCCTATTAATTTTATTTCTAATCTCTCATAATTTTCATTATTTAAATTAAGATTGAATGTTTGACCATATATATCACCTTTTATAATTTCTTTATCTTTTATATTAGCAGTAGTTAAAATGGAATTTTTTTCTTGAACTAAATCTTTTATAACATCTTCAGCTTCTTTTTCTTGAGGATACATTACAACATCACAATTTTCTTTTATTATTCCACCTTTTTCATATGCTATTTTCCCTAAAGTATCTCCTAAGTAATCAGTATGATCCATACTTATAGGAGTAATAACACAAATTAGTGGTTTTTTTACTACATTTGTGGCATCAAATCTTCCTCCCATTCCTACTTCTAATACTAAAAAATCTACATTTTGTTCTTTATAGTAGTAAAAGGCTATAGCCGTTACTATTTCAAATTCAGTAGGATGGTTATACCCCCTATTTACCATCACTTGTACTTTTTCTTTTACTATTTGTGTAACCCTTGCAAGCTCTTCTTCTTTTATATTTTCTCCATTTATTCTAATTCTCTCTGTAAAAGTTTCAAGATAAGGAGATGTGTAAAGTCCAACATTATATCCTTGATTAACTAAAATAGAACTTATAAAAGAACAAGTAGACCCTTTTCCATTAGTCCCCGCAACATGTATAACATTCAAGTCTTCGTGAGGATTTCCAAGAAGTTCCAAAAGCTTAGTTATATTATCTAGTCCTAATTTTCTTCCAAATTTATATGTTCCATGAATATACTCTAATGCCTCATTGTAATTCATATTAATCTCCCCATTCCCTAGTTTTATAGCTACTTAAATTATTAGTTAAATTTATACAAAGCCATAATATTGCAAGCAATATTATGACTTAATTTTATTATTTTAACTTTCCTTTTAAGTTTTCAAGTCTTTCAAGTACTGTTTTCATCATTTCTTCATATTTTTCTTTCTTAGCTTTTTCTTCTTCTATCAACTTAGCTGGTGCTTTACTTAAAAATCCTTCATTTGATAGTTTTCCATTTACTCTTTTTAGTTCCCCTTCAAGTTTTACTTTTTCTTTTTCAAGTCTTTCTACTTCTTTTTCAAAATCCACAAGTTCATCTAGTGGTATATATATCTGCGCTCCTTCTATTACAGCAGACATAGCATCTTCAGGAACTCCTACTTTATCCTTTAATATTTCAACATTAGATGCTGATGCTAATGTTACAAAATACTGTTTACCTTCCTCAATTGTGCTTAATTTTTCCTCTGTTGGAATAATAATAACTCTAGCCTTTTTAGAAGGAATAACATTCATTTCCGCTCTTATATTTCTAACACTTCTTATTCCTTCCATTATTAAATTCATTTTATTTTCTTCTTCTTTCATATTATCTTCTTCTTTGTATTTTGGCCAAGAAGATAATACTATGCTTCCATTTACAGTTGGAAGGTAAGTATATATTTCCTCTGTAATAAACGGCATATATGGATGAAGTAGTTTTAATATGTTTTCAAGAACATAAGTCAAAGTATATAAAGCTGCTTTTTTACTTTCTAAATCCTCTCCATAAAGCCTAGGCTTTACCATTTCTATATACCAGTCACAATATTCTGACCAAGTAAAATCATAAACCTTTTGAATAGCCATACCAAGCTCAAATTTTTCCATATTTTCAGTTGTTTCTTTTGCAACATTATTAAGTCTTGATATTATCCATTTATCCGCAAGAGTTAAATTTTCCTCTACTTTTTCTCTATTTAAATCACTTACTAATTCTTCACTTAAATTCATAAATACAAATCTAGATGCATTCCAAAGTTTATTAGCAAAGTTTCTAGCAGATTCTACTCTTTCCATATAGAATCTCATATCATTTCCAGGTGTATTTCCTGTAGCTAATGTAAATCTTAATGCATCAGCTCCGTAATTGTCTATTATTTCAAGTGGATCTATTCCATTACCTAAAGATTTACTCATTTTTCTTCCTTGTGAGTCTCTAACAAGACCATGAATTAAAACATATTTAAATGGAATTTCATTCATGCAATAAAGTCCAGAGAATACCATTCTTATAACCCAGAAGAATATAATATCATATCCTGTTACTAAAACATCTGTTGGATAGAAGTACTCAAGTTCCTTAGTATTATTAGGCCATCCAAGAGTTGAAAAAGGCCATAGTGCAGAACTAAACCAAGTATCAAGTACATCTTCATCTTGTTTTAAGTTATTGCTATCACATTTAGGACATTTATGTGGTATTTCCTTAGATACAATAGTTTCTTCACAGTCTTGACAGTAATAAGCGGGTATTCTATGTCCCCACCATAATTGTCTTGAAATACACCAGTCTCTTATATTTTCAAGCCAATGGAAATATATTTTATTAAATCTTTCTGGAACAAGCTTTATTTTTCCACTTTTTACAGCTTCTATAGCAGGGCCTGCTAATTCTTCCATTTTTACAAACCACTGCTTAGATACCATAGGCTCTATTACTGTATTACATCTATAACAATGTCCAACATTATGAGTGTGATCTTTTATTTTTACTAAGAATCCTTCTTCATCTAAGTCCTTAATAAGCTGTTTTCTACACTCATATCTATCCATACCATTATATTTTCCAGATGCTTCATTCATAGTTCCATCTTCATTCATCACAACTATTTGTTCAAGATTATGTCTTAATCCTACTTCAAAGTCATTAGGGTCATGTGCAGGAGTTATTTTAACTGCTCCTGTTCCAAATTCCATTTCAACATATTCATCAGCAATTATTGGTATTTGTCTTCCAACTAATGGTAGTATTAAAGTTTTACCTACTAAATGTTTATATCTTTCATCTTCAGGGTTTACTGCAACCGCAGTATCACCTAATATTGTCTCTGGTCTTGTTGTTGCTATTTCTATAAACTCATCACTATCTTTTACAGGATATTTTACATGATAAAAATGTCCACCATGTTCTTCATGCTCAACTTCGGCATCAGATAAAGAAGTTTTACAATCAGGACACCAGTTTATTATTCTATTTCCTCTATATATAAGTCCATCATTATATAATTTTACAAAAAATTCTGTAACAGCTTCATTACATCCTTCATCCATAGTAAATCTTTCTCTTTCCCAATCACAAGAGTCTCCTAGTTTTTGCATTTGATTTACTATTTTTCTTCCAAATTCATTTCTCCAATCCCAAGCTCTTTTTAAAAACTCTTCTCTTCCTAATTCATACTTACTTTTTCCTTCTTCTTTTCTTATTCTTTCAACAACCTTAACTTCTGTTGCTATACTTGCATGGTCTGTTCCAGGCTGCCAAAGAGTAGCATATCCATCCATTCTTTTCCATCTAACTAATATATCCTGAAGTGTATGATCAAGAGCATGTCCCATATGTAATTGCCCTGTTATATTAGGTGGAGGAAGCATTATACTAAAAGGAGTTTTATTTTCGTCAACCTCTCCTTTAAAATATCCGTTTTCTAACCACTCAGTATATAGTCTTTCTTCAAATTCTTTTGGATTGTAAGTTTTAGGTAAATTTCTTATTTCCATTTTCTGACCTCCTTAGTTTTAATAATTGCTATAGATAATCACAAATAAAATCACAAAAATTATAAAAAGCTTTTCGTCTTTAAAAGGACGAAAAGCTCGCGGTACCACCTTAATTTCAGAAAAAATCTGACACTTGTTTTTTTAACGACAATTGCCGTCTAAACCTACTATTATTTCAGCTTAGAAGCTCCAAAGCTACCTTCCATAAACTCATGCCTAGAAAACCTTTCAGCCATGGATTTTCCTCTCTAAAAGCGATATTTATGTACTCCTCTTTTTCATAGCCTTTATATATTAAAATTTACTTATTCTAAATTATATATAACTTTTTTTATTTTTGTCAATAATATTATTATTTTATTTTTTTAGCAAATTATTCAGATTTATTTATATAAACAAATTTAAAATTAAGTTGCACTACTTATCCATTTTATTTTTATCCATTCTTTCTTTATAATATTGAACTATTAATTCATCTAAATCTTCACTCATTTTTAAAACTTTCAAATCAAGTATATTAATATTTTTTCGCCCTAAAATATCATTTAACTCATCACTGTATTTTTCTATCTGATTTTTTAAACCCATTTGCTTTTTCACTCCTATCCCTCTTTCCATCTCAATTCTTTCCATTTTAATATATTCATTATGAGAATATTATATATTTTGTTTAATTAAGACAAAAATTTAATCATGTAAATTTAGGCATTTTCATCCTAAAAGTACATGACTACTACCTTCTTTTTTTAAATTATCATAAACAGTAATCTCGTTTAAAAACTCCACAATATCATTTTCTTTCATAGGCTTACCTATATAATATCCCTGTATTTTATCACATCCAAGTTCTAATAATTTATCTAATTGTTCTTTTCTTTCAACTCCTTCTGCTGTAACTTTATAACCTACTTCATGTGCAACATATATAATAGAATATATTAATTTTTCTATTTTTTTACTAATACTAATATAATCAATAAAGCTTTTATCTATTTTAAGTTCCGATATTGGAATAAAGGCTATATTCTTTAAGGATGAATAACCTACTCCAAAATCATCTAATGATATACTTGTTCCTAGTTTTTTTAATTCTTTTATTTTTTTTATATATTTTTTTTCCGATTTTAATATTTGTGTTTCTGTTATTTCAAACTTAATTTTATTAAAATCTACTCCCTCATCTATAACAATACCTTTAAGATTATTTAAAAAATTTTTATCATCAAATTGATTTGGAGAAATGTTTATCGCTACCTTCAAATTTATATTTTGTATTTCCCATTTCTTTATCTGATTACATACTTCTCTTATAATCCAGTATCCAATTTCATGAATAAATCCTATTTCTTCAGCAACAGGTATAAACTCCATTGGAAAAACTTCTCCTAATTCTCTGTTTTCCCATCTCAAAAGTGCTTCTACTTCAAATATTTTATTTTCTTTTAAGCTCAGAATCGGCTGATACACAAGATATAATTCATTGTTTATAATTGATTTCCTCAATCCATTTATTATAGCAACCTTTCTAAATATTGCTTTTTCAATTTTTTCATCAAAATATCTATATTGTCCTTTATTATTTCGCTTAACTTCATACATTGCAACTTCTGCTTTTCTTAAAGCATCATCTAAGACATCGTCATTTTTTGTAATGTAAATACCCATACTTACAAAACATGTGATTTCCTTTTCTTCAACTATTGTTATACCATTTAATTTTTCAAATAATAATTCTATTTCATCATTAAATATTCTTATATTAAGTTTAGGTAAAAGAATCAAAAATTGATTTGCGTTATAAATAAAAACCTTCCCACTTTCTGAAATCAAATTAGATAGCCTATTACTAAACTCCTTTAAAAATTTATCACCGAAGCAATATCCATAAATATCATTTATATATTGGAAATCATCTATATCTAAAAATACTACCACATACTCTGAAATATTTTTTGAATATTTATCGTATAAGTATTGCCTATTATGTAATCCTGTTATGTAATCGTAATAGTGTATTTCTTTTTCTGATATCATCATCACTCACATCCTAAAATAAATTCTACTATTGTTTCGTCTGTTATGGCAAAATCTATTTAAATCTTTCCAATACTTACAAATTAATCTGTTTTAATATACTACTTAATTTATCTAATTGATTTTATTTAAACATATTTCTTTTCTGCCATTCAATATCACCTCTTTTCTTATCTTAGTATTTTGCATACCTAACTTTCGACAGATTTGCTTCTGTTGAAAAAAACAATTCAATTTTTTACCAAAAATATTTTTTATTATCTTCATGTAACAATATACCTAAAATGTTACATCTATAATATTTAATATATCTTGATTTTAAGAAGTTTTAAATATACTAAATAAATTTTTTGCCTAGTTTTAATTGAATTATAATGCAATTTTTTATATAATATATTACAAATAATTACATAATAGAGAGGAAAATGCTTATGACTGTTGAACCAATTAGAGATAAAACAAAAATTAAATATATGTATCAATTTTTAAATGGAAAAGATCCTAAGTATGGCCTATTGTTTAAATTTGGTCTTAATACTGGTTTAAGAATTAGCGATATACTTCCCTTGAAAGTAAAAGATATTTTTAATAAAAATGGAAATTTTCGAGACTACTTAGTTCTAAAAGAAAAAAAAACAGGAAAAGAAAAAAAAATCAAACTAAACGATGCTCTCCGTAAAACAATTAAAATGTATATAGAAAATAAAGATCTTTTTTATGAAGATTATATTTTTCCAAGCCATAAAGGTGGGCATATAGGTAGAATACAAGCCTATCGTGTTTTAAAAGAAGCCGCAAACATAATTGGAATTGAAAATTTTGGAACCCATAGTTTACGCAAAACATGGGGATATTGGACTTATAAAGTCTCCCGATATAATATTGGTCTAATAATGGATACTTTTAATCATAGTTCACAAAAAATAACACTTCGCTATATTGGAGTAAATCAAGACCAAAAAGACGAATTATATTCACTTGTACAATTCTAATTTAAAATAAGTTTTCATAATATTATGTAGAAAACATGAATATTTATAGGAAAAAAATTGAATATTGTTGAATATTTGTAATATCTATATTATTATTATATATAAAGTAACATTTTAGGTATATTGTTACATAATATATTTAAAATTTACCAATATAACTAAAATTTCGATGAATTTTTCAACTTATAGTTAATCAAATAAACTAAATTTATGCTTATCCCATATACCTTTCTATATTCAGTTTCTTAAAACGAACAACAATTGAAATATCTTACAAAAAAAGACTCAAAGTAAACTTCTAATATTCTATTACTACAGTAACTATTGCAACATTCTCTACTTAGATAACTTTTTAAATTTATATGATTCAATCAAATATTTTAGCCATTAATATAGAATCTTGTTACTATAAACTATTTTTGTATTTTGCTGTACTGCTAAATCTAGTTCAATTAAAAAAAATTCCAATCATACAAAATATCAAATAAAAATCTTACTATATTTTAAAGTACACATTTTATATTAAAAGAGAATAATATGTTAAAGAAAGGAGTGAAAACTATGCTTTATTACGTTAAACGAGGTGATACTTTACAGAAAATTGCTATACAATTTAATACTACACCTAAAGCAATAATGGAAGCTAATGTAATATGTAATCCAAATTTTATCTCTGCTGGTGAGCCTTTAATTATACCTAATCCTAATATTAAATTACCTAAATCTCAAGGTCAGCCCCCTTATTATATTGTTAAGTTTGGAGATACTTATTTATGTCTATCTAAAGAGTTTAACATACCTGTTAAATCTCTTATTTATATGAATAAATTCAACCCAACCTCAATACCTACTGGCTCAGAAATACTTGTAGGAGATTATATGGGAAGTCCTATAGATCTTAAAGAACAATGGGAAACAATAGGTAATACTAAATGTGATAAATTAACTGAAGATGAAATTTACAATGTATATTATAATGGATCATTTATATGGCAAACTTTAGGAAATCAATCTATTCCATATTTATTAGATTTATTAAAACATAATTGTGATATAGTACGCTTTTATTCAATAGTAAGCCTAGGAAGAATTGCTCCAAATAACCTAAATGTTATTAACACTCTTATTAATATGACTAGCGATAAAAGTGAGTTAGTTTCAACTGCTGCACAATTAGCTTTAGATAGAATAACTTTAGTTGAGCAATATGGCAAGAGAATGCATATTACAGTTGTCGAAAATAGAATTTATGATGAACCAAATTTAAAGGCAAACTCTTTTCTTGTTCCTATAGGAAATACAGTTATGTCTTTAAATTGGGCTATTCCAAGTATAACTGGAGAAAAAAATATGACAGGAGATGTTATTTTATACGACAGAGTACGCTTCTTTTCTACTGGACAGGATGGTTATATGCCAAGGCTTGGATTTAATGAAATAAATGTAATATAAGGTGGCATATCCACCTTATATTATATTGTGAATTTCTGGTTATCAACTAATACTTTCAATTTTTTTCATTTCATTTGAATTTTTAATACCATTTATTCTTTTTACATTATTTATTATTTTATCCAAATGATAATTAAATACTATATTTATATTATTATTTGAATTTTTTATATTTCTATCAAAACCACCATATAATTTTACTATATTATGATAGTTTTTTTCATTTAACTTATAATCTTCTTTTATATATTCTATAGTCTTTAAATTTAAGCATATTTCTTTACTCATTTCTATTATATTATTTATTCTTTCAATTTCTATTTTTTCTTCTTTATTTAATTTAAATGTATAAACATATCCATCTATGTTTTTTTCTAAATTTTGAATATCACTGTAAATTTCATTTAAATTAATACTTATATTGTCAACAATTTTATATTTAACTAAATTCATTAATCTTATTATTATTTCATTTGACTCTTCTAAAATCCTTTCTAATCTATTTGGCGGTACTATAAAATAATTAACTAAAACTGCAACAATAATCCCCAACAATGTATCTAAAACTCTGTTTAATGCATAAAAAAATGGATCTCTTCCATCTAAATTAGTCATAATTACACAAAATACTATACCAGCTATTGTCACTGATTTATTCCATTTAACCAAATTACATATATATATAACTATCATTATTCCTACACCTGAAAGAAGAATACTTGTAGGTCTTATACTATAAAATATTACACCTATTACAGCTCCTAATATAGTGCCTAATACTCTATTTCTTCCTACTTTAAAAGATTCCTCTACTGTATTTTGCATACATATGATTGCAGCAATAGCTGCGTAAAAAGGATATTCCATATTAAAATATTTAGATATAAAAATGCACAGCGAAACTGCTATAGCTGTTTTTATATTCCTCATTCCTATTTTCAAAAAATCACTTCCTTAATTTATTTGTTTATTTTTACATTTATCCATTATACATCAATTTAAAATATAATAACATAAAAAAACTCGGAAATAACTTCCAAGTTTTTTAATAATAAGGATAATAATTATAATCATCAAATCTTTTTCTACGTCTTCTTCTAAATCCCCTTCGACCTAATAACTCTTCTATTAAAAGTATTCTTATAAGATCTCTTGTAAAACGACGACGTCTATATCTACGCTGTCTATACTGTTCATCATCTTCATATTCTTCTTCATCACTTCTATGTTTACAGTTTTTTGTATAATCTTCATATATTTCATCTACCATTTTCTCTATCTTTTCTTCTCTTGGAAATGGATTCATCTCCATATTATATTCAGTATCTTCTTTTTCACACTTAACAACAACATATGGATATACTTCATGATAAATCTTAGGATATAATTTTTGAGCTGCTCTATAGCAATAATTCATATAATAATAGTAATTATACAATGCATTTACCCCTTTACACTTTATCAATTTCATAATATGCAAATAGGATTAAATTTGTTCTGTATATTAAATTTTATATTTGTAACCATTATAATTTTATTGAGTATATTAAAAATATAGATAAATTTATGCTTATAAGGGGGAACATTATATGAAACTTGGCAAAAAAATTGCCCTACTATTATCATCACTTATGATAATAGTACTCGTTATGAGCGGCTGCTCTAATAATAATTTAACCAAAATAACACTTGCTGAAGTTACACATTCAATATTTTACGCTCCCCAATATGTAGCTTTAACTGAAGGATTTTTTGAAGAAGAAGGATTAGATGTTGAAATTATAAATACTAAGGGAGCAGATAAAACAATGGCCGCAATTCTTTCAAATGAAGCAGATATAGGATTTATGGGGCCTGAAGCATCCATATATGTGTACAATCAAGGAAAAGAAGATTATGCTGTAAATTTTGCTCAATTAACACAAAGAGATGGTAGCTTCTTAATCGGAAGAGAAAAAGATGACAACTTTACATTTAATAAACTAAAAGGAAAAACTATAATAGGAGGAAGAAAAGGCGGAGTTCCTGAAATGACTTTAGAGTATGTACTCAAAAAGAACGGACTTAAAATCGGAGAAGATGTAACTGTTAGAACCGATATTCAATTTTCTGTTATGGCAGGAGCCTTTACAGGAGGAGAAGGGGATTACGTTACACTTTTTGAACCTGTAGCTACTTCTCTTGAAAAAGAAGCTAAAGGATATATAGTAGCCTCTATAGGTAAAGAATCTGGATATCTTCCATATACATGTTATTCTGCTAAAAAATCATATATACAAAAAAATACTGATACAATTCAAAAATTTACCAACGCTATATACAAAGGACAACTATGGGTTCAAAATCATTCATCAAAAGAAATTGCAAAGTCAATATCTTCTCAATTTCCAGATACAGATATAGCTACTTTATCCGCAGTTATAAATAGATATAAATCTCAAGATACTTGGGCTAAAAATCCAATACTTAAAGAAGAAAGTCTAAATCATCTTATGGATATAATAGAGTTTGCTGGAGAACTAGATAAAAGAGCTCCTTATGAAAAGATAGTTACAACAGAATTTGCTAAAAAAGCTATAGAAAATATTAAATAAATTTAAAAAACCCATCCTTTATAACAAAAGATGGGTTTTTTAATGTTCAATTCAAATCATTTATATTATCCAAATTTTTAGTAAATTACAAATATAGCTATTATAACTAATCCTAATGGACATCTACTTCCCATAAGTGATATTATTATATAGCGTATACAGTATGTTGAATTTTTAATATAAAAAGGATGGTGTTTATGTTAGTTCCTAAATTATTTACTTGTTTTAAATCATACAACAAAGAACAATTTGTAAAAGATTTTATTTCAGGCCTTATAGTAGCAGTTATTGCACTACCACTTTCTATAGCTCTTGCTATAGCATCTGGTGTATCTCCTGAAAAAGGACTTTATACTGCAATTGTAGCAGGCTTTTTAATATCTTTATTCGGAGGTAGCAAAGTTCAAATAGGAGGACCTACTGGTGCTTTTGTAATTATTGTATATGGTATTATACAAAAATATGGAATAGATGGTTTAACTATAGCTACATTAATGGCAGGTATTTTTCTTATTTTAATGGGGATTTTTAAATGCGGAAATATGATAAAGTATATACCTTATCCTATTACTACAGGATTTACAAGCGGTATTGCAATAACTATTTTTTCAACTCAAATCAAGGATTTCTTTGGACTTAATATACAAGTTCCTTCAGAGTTTATACATAAATGGGCAGTATACTTTAAGAATATGAACAGCATTAATACCCAAAGTTTAATTATAGGTATTATATCTATATTAATTATAGTACTATGTCCTAAAATAAACCAAAAAATTCCACCCACTCTTATTGCTATAATAGTATCAACACTTTTAGCAATAATATTTAATTTTAATATAGATACTATAGGAAGTCGTTTTGGAGAAATACCTTCTCAATTTCCTAAAATGCATATTCCTACCTTAAATTTTGATACTATGATTAAACTTATACCAGCTGCTATAACCATTGCAATTTTAGCAGGTGTTGAATCTTTACTATCTGCTGTTGTAGCTGATGGAATGATTGGAGGAAGCCATCGTTCTAATATGGAATTAATAGCACAAGGACTAGGAAATATCGGTTCTGCCCTTTTTGGTGGAATACCTGCAACAGGTGCTATAGCAAGAACTGCTGCTAATATAAAGAATGGAGGCAGAACTCCTGTATCAGGCATAATTCATTCTATCACTTTAGTTTTTTTTATGGTTATTTTAATGCCTTATATAAAATTAATTCCCATGGCATCACTGTCTGCTATTTTAATAATAGTGTCTTATAATATGGGAGAATGGGATACTTTTAAAAGACTAAAAAAATTTCCTAAAAGTGATTCTATTGTATTTATAACAGTATTCGTTTTAACTATCTTTTTCGATCTTGTATTAGCTATAGGAGTTGGAATTGTCCTTGCATCATTTTTATTCATGAAAAGAATGGCAGATGTTACTGATGTGAAATCTATACTATATACTTATGAGCATATAGAAGATGATGCTTTTATGTATAAAGTTCAGATACCTAAAGACATTTATTTATATGAAATTAATGGTCCATTTTTCTTTGGTGCTGCAGATAAGTTTGTTAAAACAATAAGAGATATGCAAAATTTACCAAAAGTTTTAATTTTAAAAATGAGTAATGTTCCTGCAATGGATGCAACAGCATATAATGCTTTAGAAACTACATATGAACTATGTGAAAGAAACGGAACAAAACTTTTAATATTAGATATACAATTCCAACCACTACAAGTATTAAAAAAATACGAATTCATAAATAACTCAAATAAAGATATTTTATTTAAAGATTTTGATAGAGCATTTGAAAAGGCTTTATGTATAGTTAGTAATCATTATGATAAACAAAGTGATTTACCAAACATACCTAAACCATCTATGGATTTATGCTAAAAAATAAAGGGTAGATAAAAAATCTACCCTTTTTATATATTAAACTAATCCTTGAGCCATCATTGCATCAGCAACTTTTAAGAAACCAGCTATGTTAGCACCAGCTACATAGTTTCCTTCCATTCCATATTCTTTAGCTGCTTCTTTAGATGCATTGAATATATTTACCATTATGCCATGTAATTTTTCATCAACTTCTTCAAATGTCCAAGATAATCTCATACTATTTTGAGACATTTCAAGAGCTGAAGTTGCAACTCCACCAGCATTAGCAGCTTTAGCTGGAGCAACAAGCACTCCTTTTTCTAATAATAAATTAAGTGCTTCATTTGTACAAGGCATATTCGCCCCTTCTCCAACAGCTATTACACCATTTTCTATTAATTTAGTAGCATGTTCAACATCTATATCATTTTGAGTTGCACAAGGAAGTGCTACATCACACTTAACAGTCCAAATGCCCTTTTGTCCATCAAAGTATTTTGCATTTGGATGTTCTTTAACATACTCACTAATTCTCTTTCTTTCAACTTCTTTGATTCTCTTAATAGTATCCAGCTTAATACCTTCTTCATCTAGAATATATCCTGTAGAGTCGCACATAGCTATTACCTTAGCTCCTAGAGATTGAGCTTTTTCACAAGCATATATAGCAACATTTCCAGAACCTGAAATTACTACTGTTTTTCCATCAAAGCTGTGTCCATGCTCTTTAAGCATTTCTTGAGTAAAGTATACAAGACCAAATCCTGTAGCTTCTTTTCTAGCAAGTGATCCACCATATGTAAGTCCTTTACCAGTAAGTACTCCTGCTTCATAGGCATTTCTTATTCTCTTATATTGTCCATAAAGATAGCCTATTTCTCTTCCTCCAACTCCAATATCTCCAGCTGGAACATCTATATCTTGTCCTATATGTCTGTAAAGTTCTGTCATAAAACTTTGGCAGAATCTCATTATTTCAGCATCTGATTTTCCTTTTGGATCAAAATCAGATCCACCTTTACCTCCACCTATTGGAAGTCCTGTTAACGAATTTTTAAGTATTTGTTCAAATCCTAAGAATTTTATAATTCCAAGGTATACTGATGGATGGAATCTAAGTCCTCCTTTATAAGGTCCTATTGCACTATTAAATTGAACTCTAAAACCTCTATTTACTTGAACCTTTCCATTATCATCTACCCAAGGTACTCTAAACATAATTTGTCTTTCTGGTTCAACAAATCTCTCTAAAATTCCTGCTTCTACATATTCAGGATGTTTTTCTATAACTGGTGCTAAAGAATGTAAAACTTCTTCTACTGCTTGATGAAATTCTGCTTCACCAGGATTTCTTTTCTTAACTTGTTCTAAAACGTTTTCCACAATTGACATATAAATCATCCCCCATATTAAATTTAGGTATATAAATTCCCCTACATCTATAATTATACAACTTAAACAATATTTTTCAACCAAAAAGTAGATATTTTAATAACTATAGATATTTTCACAATATTTTTATTCTTCTGAATATTAATCATTAAAATAAAGCCTTATAAAAAGGCTTTATTTTAATTTATTTCAATTATTTCTCCTTTTGATATATATATTATTTTTTCACATATATTTGTAATATGATCTGCTATTCTTTCTAGATATCTTCCTACAAATAATAACTTTGTTCCTTGATTTATATATTCTCTATTTTCATGTATCATAGTTAATATATCACTATATATATCTTTATACAAATTATCTATAAGTTCATCTTCTTTTCCTACTTTTAATGCAAGACTTGCATCTTCTAATATAAAACTGCTTCTTAGATTTTTTAGCATATCAAGTATTATATCCTTCATCTTAGGTATATCTACAAGAGGCTTTATATGTTCTTCTTTTCCTATTTTTATAGTTTCTTTCGATATATTTACACAGAAATCTCCGATTCTTTCTAAATCCGTTATTATTTTGGATACAGAAAATATTATTCTTAAATCCTTTGCCATGGGTTGTTGAAGTGCAATTAACTCTATTGCTTTTTCTTCTATATAATACATATATTCATCTACATCATCATCTAACTTTATAACTTTTCTTGCAAGTTCTAAATCCTTGTTTAATAAAGCTTCTACTGATTTTTCTACTAGATTCTCTACTTTTTCTATCATTTTAACAACATCTTCTTTTAAATCCTTTATATCCATATGAAAATTATTCCTAACCATACTATACCCCCTAACCGAATCTTCCCGTTATATAATCTTCTGTTCTTTTATCTTTTGGAGTTGTAAATATTTTATTAGTTTCTCCAAACTCAATTAACTCTCCCATAAGGAAAAAAGCTGTATTATCTGATATTCTTGCTGCTTGTTGCATTGAATGTGTAACTATTACTATTGTATAGTCCTTTTTTAACTCCTGTATTAATTCTTCTACTCTAGAAGTTGCTATAGGATCTAATGCAGATGTCGGTTCATCCATTAAAATCACTTCCGGCTCCATGGCAATAGCTCTTGCAATACATAACCTTTGCTGTTGTCCCCCTGATAAACCATATGCAGATTTATCCAATCTATCCTTCACTTCATCCCAAAGTGCTGCTCCACGAAGACTTTTTTCAACAACCTCATCTAATTTCTTTTTATCTCTTACTCCTTGTTTTCTAAGTCCATATACTATATTTTCATATATAGATTTTGGAAAAGGATTAGGCTTTTGAAACACCATTCCTACTCTTTTTCTTAGTTCTTCAACCTGCATAGAATTTGAATATATATCTTCTCCATCTAATACAATTTTACCATTTAATTTTGTTCCTTCTATTAAATCATTCATTCTATTTAATGTCCTTAAAAATGTAGATTTACCACAACCTGATGGTCCTATAAAAGCAGTTACTTTTTTTTCTTCTATATCTATGTTTATATTTTTTAAGGCTTTAAAGCTTCCATAGTAAAAATCTAAATTACTTACTTTCATTTTAACTGTCATTTACTTACCCCCTAATGTTTTATCCTATCTTGGTATTTATTTCTCAAAAGTATTGCCATTAAATTTATTGTTACTAAAACCATAAGTAAAATTATTATTCCTGCAGATGCAACATTTTGAAATTCCGCTTGAGGCTTTGATGCCCAATTGTATATTTGAAGAGGTAGCGTTGTAAATTCATCAAATATTCCCTTTGGGGAAAACCAAATTCCAGCAGCTCCTCCAACAACAACAAGTGGTGCCGCTTCTCCTATAGATCTTGATACTGCAAGTATTACACCTGTTAATATTCCAGGCATAGCATACGGAATAATTGCTCCTGTTATTGTATCCCATTTAGTAGCTCCTAATGCGAAGGATGCTTCTTTTAATTCCTTTGGTACTGTTTTTAATGCTTCTTGAGATGAAACTATTATTATTGGAAGTATAAGTAATGCCATGGTTAAAGACGCAGATAAAATACTTCTTCCAAAATTAAAAGTTCTAACAAATAAAGAAAGTCCTAATATTCCATATACAATCGATGGAACTCCTGCTAAATTACTTATGTTGACTTGTATTAAATTTGTAAATTTATTTTTAGGTGCATATTCTTCTAAATATATTGCTGTTCCTACTCCTAGAGGAAATGCAATTAATAATGTTACTATATTTACCCACAAAGATCCAAGTATAGCAGCTCTTATTCCTGATTTACTAGCAATTCTAGATGTATAGTTTAAAAAGAAATCAATATTAACATGAGAAATTCCTTTTTTAAACACATCAGAAAAAAGTAAAAATAGTATCATTATACTAAATGATATAGATGCTAATAATATAATATAAAAAATTTTATTCAGTAATTTTCTCTTTTTTAAGTTAGCCACATTCATTAATATTCCTCCCTAAGTTTATTAGCAACATATCTAGATAATATATTCATAATTAATGTCATAATAAATAAAAGCATAGCAACAGCAAATAAAGTTTGAGCCTCTATTGTTCCTTTTGCTATATCTCCTTGACTTACTTGAACTATAAATCCTGTCATAGTTTGAATACTTTCAAGAGGATTTAAAGTAAGTTTTGGTGTTGATCCTGCTGCAAGTGCAACTATCATAGTTTCTCCTATTGCTCTTGATATAGCTAGAATAAAAGATGACATTATCCCTGATATAGATGCTGGAATAACTACTCCACATACAACTTCAAGTTTTGTAAGTCCTAGTGCATAAGCACCTTCTCTTAAACTTTTAGGAACAGCCTGCATAGAATCTTCACTTAAAGACAGTACCATTGGTATAGTCATTATACCTACAGCTATAGCTGCACTAAGTGCATTATAAATATTCGTTTGAGGTATTAACTTTTGAAGTATAGGTGTTATTATATTAAGGGCAAAGAAACCATAAACTATAGAAGGTATTCCTGCTAATATTTCCAATATAGGCTTAATTATTTTTCTAACTTTTTTATTTGAATATTCACTTAAATATATAGCACTTAAAAGTCCTATAGGTATTGAAATTATAGATGAAAATAATACTATTAAAAATGTCCCACTAACTAATGGTAGTATTCCAAAATGCTGAGGTTTTAAAAGAGGAGTCCATTGCTTTCCTGTAAAAAATTCTACAGGTGATACATTAATAAAAAACAATGCACTTTCTTTAAATAAAGTAAAAAATATACTAATAGTTATAAATATAGATACAATTCCAAATGCAAATAAAATATACTTTATTATCTTTTCCTTTAAATATTTCATATTTCATCCTCCCAAATTCCAATAAAAAATTCGCTTCATGCTATCGCATGGCTAAAGAGCTTAAATTTGAGCTTCCTACTATAATTACTAACATATTTAGAATAATACATATTTGTTATACAGATGTTAAGTGCATATTATGCATTTGTTAACTTTGTTAATTATATGTAAACTGTTCATTAGAAAAAAAACACTCAAATAAGAATTTAATTTCCTATCTAAGTGTTTGTTTTATATTTAACTGTTATTCTCCAATTTGAGAAAGTTGATTATCATACTCAGATTGTGGTAGCTTTACATATCCAACTTCTGGTATTAATTCTTTTCCTTCTGTTAAATAATATTTCACAAATTCTTTAATTTCTGGTCTTTGCATAGACTCTTTATTTACATATATGAATAATGGTCTTGAAAGAGGCTCATACGTTCCATTTTCTACTGTTTCCGGCGTTGGTTCAACTGGTCCCTTTCCTGAATCTATTGGAACTACTTTTAACTTGTCTTTATTTTCTATATAGTATGCATATCCAAAGAATCCTAATGAATACTTATCTCCTGCTATACCATTTACTAAAACATTATCATCTTCACTTGCAGTATAATCAACTCTTATTGCTCCAGCTTCTTTATTTACTTCTTCTGTAAAATATTCAAATGTTCCCGAATCACTTCCTGGACCATAAAGCTTTACAGGCTCAGCTGGCCACTCTGCTCTTACATCTTTCCATGTTTTAACAGAACTATTTGGCTCCCATATTTTCTTAAGTTCTTCCATAGTTAAGTAATCTATAAAGTCATTATCTTTATTCACTACTACTGAAAGTCCATCATATGCAACTTTAAGTTCTGTATACTCAACTCCTGATTCTTGTGCTTTTTTAATTTCTTTATCTTTTATAGGTCTTGATGCATCATTTATGTCAGTTTCTTTTACTAAGAATTTTTCAAATCCTCCACCTGTTCCAGAAAAGTTTACTGTAACCTTTACATCTGGGTTCATTTTTTGGAATTCTTCAGCAACAGCTTCGCTTATTGGGTATACAGTACTTGACCCATCTATTGATATTGCCCCAGTTAATCCACTTTGAGAAGTTTCACTTTTTGCTCCACATCCCGCTAAAATTCCTACTGATAAAACCCCAATTAGTCCTAGAAAAAGAATTTTTTTTATTCTACCTTTTAAAATTGCCATATTCATTCTCCCTTCAATTTTGTATGTATTTTAAGCACATATTTAGAATACTACTTGTTTGTTATAACAATGTTAATTAAAAGTTATAGCTTAGTTAATTTTGTTAAGCATTTGTAAATCAACTAATATTTTAGCCTTTTACAAAAATAACATTTGCTTATTTTTTTAATCAGGTGTAAAATATAAGAATGCGATTTTTAAAGAAAGGAAGTTTTTTATGTCAAAAAAACAAGAAATAATAAATATAGCAGTTATAGCCCATGTTGATGCAGGAAAATCTACATTAGTAGATGCATTTTTAAGTCAAAGTGGAGTTTTTAGAGAAAACCAAGAAATTGTAGATTGTGTAATGGATAGTAATGATTTAGAACGAGAAAGAGGTATAACTATATATTCAAAAAACTGCTCTATACAGTATAATGGAGTAAAAATAAATATTGTAGATACACCTGGACACTCAGACTTTTCTTCTGAAGTTGAAAGAGTTATAAAAACTGTAGATACTGTAATTTTATTAGTTGATTCTAGCGAAGGTCCTATGCCTCAAACTAGATTTGTTCTTCAAAAATCTTTAGAGCTTGGAATAAGACCTATTTTATTTATTAACAAAATAGATAAAAAGGATCAAAGAGCTGAAGAAGTTGTAGATATGGTATTTGATTTATTTGTTGATTTAAACGCTACAGATGAACAGTTAGATTTTCCAATTATATATGGTATAGCAAAGGATGGAATTGCAAAAAAAGAATTAGAAGATGAAAGTACCGACTTATCTCCTTTATTCGAAACAATACTTAATCACGTAGATGTATATCCTGATTATGATAACGACCCTCTTCAAATGCAAGTATCTGCTCTTGCTTATGATGATTATATAGGAAGATTAGGTATAGGAAGAATATATAAAGGTACATTAAAAGATGGTCAAAGTATTTCTATTTCAAAAAGAGATGGCTCTATTATAAAAGGTAAAATATCTAAACTCTTTGTATATGAAGGTTTAAAACAAGTCCCAAAAAAAGAAGCCAAAAGTGGTGATATTGTAGTTATTGCAGGTATATCTGATATATCAATAGGAGAAACAGTTTGTAATGAAGATAATGTAATCCCTATGGAAATGATAAAAATAGAAGAGCCTACTTTATCTATGAACTTTTTAGTTAACGATTCCCCTTTCGTTGGGCAAAGCGGAAAGTTTTTAACTACAAGACATTTAAAAGATAGATTGGAAAAAGAACTTGAAGTAAACATAGGATTAAAGGTTGAACCTTTAGACACTACAGATGGATACAAGGTTTCTGGTAGAGGTGAGCTTCATTTATCTATTCTTATTGAAAATATGAGAAGAGAAGGATACGAACTTTCAGTTTCTAAACCTGAAGTTTTAATGCACAAAGAAAATGGAAAACTCTTAGAACCTGTTGAGCGAGTTATTATAAATATTCCTGATGAATACTCTGGAACTGTAATTTCTAAACTTAATTTAAGAAAAGGCCTTATGGAAAGTATGGAATCTGAAAATAATTATACAAAACTTGAGTATATTGTTCCAACTAGAGGTCTGATAGGATATAGAAGTGAATTTATAAATGATACTAGAGGAGAGGGAACTATCGTACGTTCTTTTGAAAGATTTGAAGAGTACAAGGGAGAAATACCTCAAAGATTAAATGGTGTTTTAATATCTCAAAGCAAAGGAACTGCCATGGGTTATTCTTTATTCAATTTAAGCGAAAGAGCTACTATGTTTATAAATCCAGGAACAGAAGTATATGAGGGTATGATTATAGGAATGAACTCTAGAAAAGAAGATATGGTAGTTAATCCTTGTAAGAATAAAAAACTAACTAACACTAGAGCTTCTGGATCTGATGATGCTATAAAATTAAGCCCTCCTAGAACATTCACTTTAGAAGAAGCATTAGAATTTATAGATGATGATGAGCTTGTAGAAATAACACCAGATTCTATAAGACTTAGAAAGAAAATATTAAACGAAAATGATAGAGTTAAATACAATAAAAAAAGAAAATAGTAAAAAATAAAAGGGTGAAAATTCCACCCTTTTATTTTTTAACTTAAAACCTCATCTCCTATTTTTTTTGAATAATACATATCTTCATTAAATTCACCTTCAGTTTTTGAAACAACTATAGTACAAACTGAATCTCCTGTTATATTTATAACTGTTCTACACATATCTAATACTCTATCTATACCTATAATTAAAGCAATTCCTTCTACTGGTAAACCTACAGATTGAAGAACCATAGAAAGAGTTATCATTCCAACCCCAGGAACTCCTGCTGTTCCAACAGATGCAAGAGTAGCTGTAAGTATTATTGTTAAAAACGCCTGCATACTCAAATCAATTCCATAAACCTGAGATATAAATACTGCTGCTACCCCTTGCATTATGGCTGTTCCATCCATATTTATAGTAGCTCCAAGAGGAAGTGTGAAAGATGCAACATTCTTAGATACGCCCATATTTTCAACAGCTTCAATTGTAACAGGAAGTGTTGCATTACTTGATGAAGTTGAGAAAGCAACCCCTGCTACCGGTAAAAATTTCTTAAAAAATACTATAGGATTCAATTTTCCAACAACACTTAGTATTCCCATATAAGTAAACGTTGCATGAATTAATAATGTAAGTACTACTGCAATCATATACTTAAGTAACGAACCCATAGCTTCAAATCCAACTGTTGCAAATGTATTAGTAATTAATGCAAATACACCAAAAGGAGCAAATTCCATAACTACCATTACCATTTTCATAACTATTTCATTCAATGAATTAAATATATCAATAACTGGCTTTGCTTTGTCTCCCACAAGTGCCATACTTACACCCATTAAAAGAGAAAATACTATAATTTGAAGCATTGAACCATTTGCCATAGAAGCTACTGGATTCGTAGGAACCATACCTATTATAACATCAACCAAAGCTTTTCCTTCTCCTATCGTAGGTTCTTGCTTTACTATATTAGATAAATCAAGTCCAATCCCTGGATTTATAATTTTTCCTACTATCAAAGCAAAACTTATAGCTACAGCTGTTGTTATAACATAAAACACTAAAGTTTTAACTCCAACTCTTCCTAACTTTTTAACATCTCCAATTGCAGAAGCTCCACAAACTAAAGATACAAAAACTAGTGGTACTACAAGCATTTTTATAGCATTTATAAATACCTTTCCAGCAACTTTAAGTATCCCATTTATTAAAATCACATCTTTAAAATACCCAGAAGGCATTCCATTTAAAATTATCCCAAACACAAGTCCAAGTAAAAGCCCTATAAGAATTTTACTTGTAAGACCTAATTTCTTTTTCTTCATATCTTCCCCTCCTTATTTTTAACAAACACCGAATTATATTTTTATCATATTGTCATTTAACATATAATTTCCGTCATTTGTATTACAATTATATTTTAAAGGGAAGATACAAAAAAATACTGAAATATTCAAAATAATACTCTGCAATTTTCAATAAAATGAAGTTATTTGTTTTTTACATTTCATTTTGTATAAGTAAACCTTCGATAAACTTTTTCACACTTATCTTCCCACCACTAGTATTTTTCCCTCTTATACAATCCATTTCTGCTTTTACATCTTCAAAGTTAAATAAAGAGTTTGAATATGTCGAAAAATAATCATTCATATAATCTTCTATCCCTAAACTTGCTATATTACTTAAAGCTTTATTTATAGCTCTCCTTATTCTTTGCTCCATGGCTTTTGGATTGTCACTTAGAGTTTTGCAAATTTCACTTATCTTATAATTTAAATGTTTTTCACCTTTATTAATTAAATACTCACATACTTTTATTATATCTTTACTTCCCATTTCACCAGCTATTCCAAGCTTTGATAATATAAACCTTATATTTGAAATATTTGAATTATTTCTTGCATCATATTTATTTAAATTCAAGTCAGAAAACATACTTTTTATATTATTCAAAGTTTTCTCCATTTCAATCTTCTCTTTTATATTATTAATTACTCCAACAACTTCTATTATATTTATGGGCTTACTTATAAAAAATTCAACACCTTGTGTATATGCTTTTGCTATCATATCTTTTGAAGAAACCTGAGATATCATTATAAACTTTATGTCTTGTCTTATTTTTTTAATTTCTTTAACAATTTCTATACCGTCTTTTTCAGGCATCAATAAATCTATTATTACAATACTAGGTTTTTTAAGAATAATATCATATATACACTTTTCTCCTCCTAGAGAATATCCTATAACTTCTCCTAAATTTTTATCCTCTATTATATTTTCTAATATTTTTACTATACTTATATCATCATCAACTATATAAAAATTCACCACCATCACCTCTTAATTTATCTTTTGGTATTAAAATTTCAAAAGTAGTTCCATCTTTATATTTAGAATTAACTTTTATTTTTCCACCAAAATGATTTTCTACCATTTCCTTTACTATTGTAAGACCTATACCTCTATTTATATCTCCAGTATTTATATCAAACTTTGTTGAAAATCCAGCATTAAATATATATTCTTTATCTCTATCCTTTATACCTTTTCCATTATCATATACCGTAAAAACATGAGCAGTTGAAGTATTAAAATGAGTAACTACTATAATTCCTTTACAATCTAAATTATCCATTGCTTCAATTGAGTTATTTATCAAATTTCTAAGTATTGATATTAACATATAATGGTCTTTAACTTGTATATCCACATTATTTTTGAATACAATATCTATATTTTTTCCACTAGAATTTATAAATTTCTTAGTACTATCCTCTAGTATATTAAATATATAATTAAGACTCATTTTCTTATATTTCGATTTAATATTTGTAAATTCTTCTATTCCCTTTATAACTCTTACATAGTCCTTTTTAATCTCATGAATATCTTTAGTTATAGAAAGAGATAACTCCTTTGTATTATCCTGTATATTGCTATCGTTTAGTATTTCATACAACCTAAATGATTTTGTCATAACCTCCTCTATATTATCCATATTTTTGTTCATAAAATACACTTCTGATTTTAAACTAGATATTAAAAAAATTAACTTCCTATACCTTTCTTCATGTTCTTCCTTTTCTAATAAAATATTATATTTTTTTATTATATTTATAGCTATTAAAGTAAGTATAGATCTAAATAATGCAACTCCTGCTAAAATCTTGGTAATACTATATATATCACTACCTAACTCAAAATTAATCCTAAACAACAGTTCCCATATATTAGATACGAAATCACTAATCCAAAAACATAAAAATATTCTATATATATTTTTTTGTTTCCTTATATTAAAAACTCTAAATAATATTCCGTATGATAAATAAAAAAATACAACAGGATAATTCATTATAAATGAATCATATAAATTCCCATTTATAAATGAGTATATTAAAAATCTAAATAAAAACACTAAACCCGATGTGAAAATAGAGGTTGTTATTATATTAAGCCGATTAAAAAAAATCAAAAATATTGAAAAGAATATAACAGCAACAGACACTCTGAAATTATTAATCAATAAATTTATATATATTTGAGATACAAAAGATACAGTAAGAGCTATAATCATCATGCTTTTTATTTTTTTCATTTTATCACCTTAATTAGAAAATATATTTTCCAGTTGCCTCTCTATAAATAATGTTTTTTCCTCTATTAAATCTATAAATATATTTTTATGAGATACAAACCTCCCTTCTTTATCTTGTAAAAGCTTCACAACAGGTCTATCTAGCATATGTTTATTTTGAGAATACACTATTGCCTTAGAGCCATCAGATAGCTTTATTATAGAACCTTCTTTAAATTTTACAATCCTAGACAAAAATATTTTCACTATTTCAAAATCAAATTCATTATATCCTAAACTATATATATACTCAGAAGCAACATAAATAGGCATTGCTTTTCTATAAACCCTATCAGCTGTTAGTGCATCAAAGACATCAGCTATAGAACAAATTCTTGCTAATTCATATATACCCTCTCCACTAAGCTGATTAGGGTACCCTTTTCCATTCCATTTTTCATGATGTTGAAGTATTATTTGTTTACTCAAAGTAGAAATTTCATTCCCATAGTTATCATAAATAAATCTATATCCAAGCTCAGGATGTTTTTCTACTTCTTTTCTTTCTTCTATAGTAAGCTTAGATGGTTTATTTAAAATATTTGGATCTACAAAAGTTTTTCCTATATCATGAAGAAGGGCCCCTAATGCTAATTTTTGAAGCTTTGTTTTATCATATTTTAAAAGTATTCCAGTATAAATACAAGATACCGCTACATTTAAACTATGCTCATAAAGGTAATCATCTACTGTTCTTAATTGATTTACATTATAAGAAATATCCCTATTGGATATCAATATATCCAATAGCTCTGATACTGTATTATTTATTATATTCATATTAAGCCCTATGTTTTTTCCCTTTTTTATTATATTAAATTGATCTTTGATAACTTGTTTAGCTTCTACAAGTTTTTCATTCGGAATAGTTTCATTTATTTCTATCCCTTCTGATATTTCATCTACTACATAAATATAATTTATACCTTTTGATATTAATTGTTTTATATAAGAATCATTTAACTTTACATTGTCTTGAAGTAATAATACCCCATCATTGTATATAGCCTTTCCTACATAATATTCATACTTTTCAGTATCTATATAATTTACATTTATAAGTCTCATTCGTATCACCTCTCATATTCTATAGTATTCTTATAAATAAAAAAAATAAAGAGGATAATAGTCCCTTTTAGTATATTTCTTATCAAAATATAATAAAAAAATCCTAACATCTAAATATTAGGATTTTTTAGTATATTTATCTTACATTTCGTTTTCTAACTCTTTAACTAAATTTTTAAATATATCTAACGCTATTTGAATTGTTCCTTCATCTTCCATGTCCACACCGGCTTTTTTAAGTTGATTTAAAGGATAATCAGAGCCTCCACTCTTTAAAAAGTCTAAATATTTATCTACCGCTTCTTTACCTTCACTCAATATCTTATGACTTAAAATAGAAGCAGCGGAAAACCCTGTAGCATATTTATAAACATAGAAATTAGAATAAAAATGAGGAACCCTTGCCCATTCAAAAGAAATTTCCTTATCAACACAAGTATTTTCTCCATAGTATTTCAAATTTAAATCATAATAAATATTACAATAATCTTCACTAGTCAAAGCTTCACCACTTTCAGACTTCTCATGAATGATTTTTTCAAATTCAGCAAACATAGTTTGTCTATATACTGTAGTTCTAAATTGTTCCAAATAATAATTTAGAATATATAATTTTTCTTCTTTTGTTTTTGCATTATTTAACATATATTCCATTAATAATTGTTCATTTAAAGTCGAAGCAACTTCCGCTACAAATATTTTATAATGAGAATACAAATACGGTTGATTTTTTCTTGAATAATAGCTATGAAGAGAATGTCCCAATTCATGAACTAATGTAAATAAAGAATTTAAATCATCTTTATAATTCAATAGTATAAAGGGATGAGAATCATAACTCCCCCAAGAATAAGCCCCTCCTTTTTTACCTTCATTCTCATAAACATCTATCCATCTTTCATCAAAAGCTTTTTTTACTATACTTAAGTATTCATCTCCTAAAGGTTTTAAGGCTTTTAAAATTATATCTTTAGCATCTTCATATTTTATTTTTATATCTATCTTTGAAACTAAAGGAGTATATAAATCATACATATGAAGCTCATCCACTTTTAAAAAACCCTTCTTTATTTTTAAATACTTATACATATCATCTAAATTTTTCGATATAACATTTATTAAATTCTCGTATACTTTCAAATTTATATTATCCTCAAATAAAGAAGCTTCTATAGCAGAATTATACTTTCTAGCTTTCGAATAAAATATTTCCCTTTTTACACTTCCCGATAACGTGGAAGCAAAAGTATTTTTATACTTTTCATATGTTTCATATACTGATTTAAATGCATTTTTTCTCACAGTTCTATTCTTACTTTGTAAAAATTTAGAAAAATTACCATGAGTAACTCTAACTTTATTTCCTTCTTCATCTTCTATTTCAGGAAATTTAACATCTGCAAAAGATAGCATTTCAAATGTATTTTCAGCCGTATTGGCAATATCTGAAGATAACGCAAGTAATTCTTCTTCTTTAGGAGATAGTGTATATGGTTTCTTTCTTAGTATCTCATCTATAAATTTTTTGTATTGCTTTAATTTTTCACTTTCCATATATTTATTCATATCATTTTCGTCTATTTCAATTATTTCTGGAACTATAAAAGAAGTTATAGTAGATATTTCTGTAGAAAGCATTTCAGCTTTACCCGATAAAGCTTGATTTTTATTATTCCTAGTATCTTCATGCTGTTTCATATGAGTGTAAACATATATATTTTCAGATATTCTCAATATCTTCTCATATAAATATAATGTATTATATAAATTTTCCCAAGAATCACTTAAAATACCTTTATATTTTTTTATTTCATTCAAAAGACTTTTTACCTCTTCAAAGTCTTTATTTAACTCTTCTTCACTAGAGTAAATACTTTCTAAATTCCACTTATATTTTTCTTCTATTTCATTTCTTTTTATTCCCATACTAATCCTCCTATATTTTATTAAAAACTTATAAGTATTGCTCCCTCTGATGAATAACTTCCTATAGAAGCTCCTATTTCGGATATTATTATTTCCTTAAATTCATATTTTTTATTTACCAAATCTTGCAACTTTAAAGCTTTATTTAAAGCATTAGCATGACATATAGCTAATATTCTTTCTGAAGTATTAACTCCTGCACTTTCTATATAGTCAATTAATTTGTTCAAACTTTTTTTATCTCCTCTTGCTCTATCAAAAACTTTAACTAATCCATCTTCAACTTTAACAATAATTTTTAAATTTAAAATTTGAACTATTTTTTCTTTGAAAGAACTTATCCTCCCAGCCTTTACAGCATTTTCTACAGTATCTAACACTACATAAGTAAAAGAATTTTCTATATCTTCTTTTATTTTTCTTATTATATAATCTATATTTTTTCCTTCTTTAATCAATTTAGCAGCTTTTAAAACACAAAGACCTAACCCCATAGAACCTGTTTTTGAATCTAAAACTTCTATTCTTTTTCCTTTATACTCTTCTAAGTACATATTTTTTCCTATTAAAGCATTATTATACGTACTAGATAATCCCGAAGATAAGGAAATAACCAATACATTTTCTTCCTCACAATCATATTCTTTAAAAAAACTAAGCGGTGATGGACTCGATGTTTTAGGAAGTTTATCATAATTTTTAATCTTTTTATAAAACTCTTTTTTACTTATATCCACACCATCTAAATAAGATTCATTCCTAAACAATATATTTAATGGAATTATAGAAATATTATATTCTTTTATTATGTGTTCTGGTAAATCACAAGAACTATCTGTTATCAATTTTATATTATTCAAAACACAACACATCCTTATCATATATTTAAGCTATTAATTTAATTTTAGTTTTTTTGTAGAATTTTGTAAATACATTAACATATTATTCTTCATAATCAATCTTTACTACATTATCAAGTTCTAAAATTTTTTCAACTATTCCTTTAAATGGTATTTTACTGTTGTACAATACCGTTAACTTCATATTCCAGAACTTATCTTCTCCTTGAGATATATCTATATTTTTTATTACAATTCTATTTCTTTCTATTATCGAAACGACCCTAGATGTTGTTTCAGATATATTTAATGTTGTAATATAAAAAGTAGATGTTTTACTTAATACGAACTTATTTTCTATAACCTTTAAGGTATATAATGTTGTCATCAATATAAACCAAGTCATAAAACCTAAATAATAATATCCAAATCCTACAGCTAATCCAATACATGCCGTTACCCAAATTCCAGCTGCTGTTGTAATACCTCTAATACTATTAGAGGTTTTAAGTATAGCTCCCGCACCTAAGAAACCTATTCCTGACAAAACCTGAGCTGGCATTCTAGCAGGATCTAAATTAACATAATTTATATGATCACGAAACAACATTAAAGATGTAACAGACACTACACAAGAACCCACCGCAACCAATATATGTGTTCTAAATCCTGCCCATTGATGTGATTTTTCTCTTTCTATACCTACCATCCCCCCTATAAAAAGAGTAAATAGTAATCTAAATATCATTTCTTTATGAGTCATAGAATCACCTCTTTATTCATTTAGTATATTATAAAACTAGAGCTATTATAAATAATATATCAAAATATATATATGTAAAATAAAAAAATTCGCTTCATGCTATCGCATGGCTCATGTCGCCAACGAGTCCTAACGGACTCCGTTGCTCAAAATAATTGATACTTTTATTCAGTTACTAAAGTTATCAACAGTTTAAAAAATTTATAGTTTCCTATAGAATAAAAAAGTCTTTATTCTAAAGATTTTAGATGTAGACTTTTTTGAAATTTCATGGCGCCAACGAATTCTAACGAATTCCGTTGCTTAAAATTCATAACGAAAATTATATTTATCCACAATTCAAAAGGATTATAATTTCCTATTCATTATAAAAAAAATAGGCCTTAAAAGGCCTAGGGCGATAAAAATATATTTATATTTTTAGGGAAAGAAAAATATATAAAAAACCTGCCTCGACGTACCAGGACAGGAATAACTATTAATTTCTCCTGACCCTTCCCTCCGAAGGCTTGAAAATTCTATACAGGTAGGTCTCCTGACTCATGATTCCTCCTACTCCCTTACCTTCCCACAAATAAAATTGCAGTGGCATAACTAGGTTTCGTCATCAAATACAGTAGCGGGGGCTGTGACGGATTCTAACCGCTCTTCCCTATTATCCTTAATTAAGGACCTGCATATCTTATTGAATTTTCTTAATTTATATAATATCATATTGTTACAATAATTTCAATTTATATTATAAATTTACATACAAAAACTAATAAAAATATAAAATGTATAGTCTATAAAATAAATTAAATACTAATATTTTTCAAATACATATAAAATACTATAATATTTAGCCGATATATATTTTTAGTAAAATTAAATATTCAGGTGGTGTTTTATGGAGATTTTCACAAATAATTACTTTAACATATTTGAAGAAAAAGAAAAAGTATATATACTAGTAAACTGTTCTGGATTTAATATTAATGATTTTTCTACACTATTAAAAAACTATCCAAGAATTTCTATAAAGCATTTTTTAAATCTAAAAAATGCTTTAGATAATGGATGTAAGGCTCCTGTAGAAATAGGTATATTAAAACCTAAAATAGAAATTAATATATCATCAGATAATATGAAAGCCTCTATTAAGTTAAATATAACCAATGAT
The DNA here is from genome assembly GCF_900142235.1 of Tepidibacter formicigenes DSM 15518. Lineage (GTDB taxonomy): Bacteria > Bacillota > Clostridia > Peptostreptococcales > Peptostreptococcaceae > Tepidibacter > Tepidibacter formicigenes. Next base: position 44,009 of record NZ_FRAE01000010.1, read on the forward strand.
GAATTCCAAGAAAATAAACAAATTATAATGAACGAAATATTATCAGAACTTGAATCTCATAATATTGTTTATGGAATATTATATAAAGTTTTAAATAACGAGCTAAAAGTGCAAGAAGACATACTCATAGCACAAGGAACTGCCCCTATTAATGGAAAAGATGCTATAATAAAATATGTACAATTACCTGATCGCAAACCTACTATTAGAGATGATGGTTCTGCAAATTATTACGAAATGAACCTTATATACGAAGTTAAAAAAGGAGATTATTTAGGAGAAAAAATACCAGCTACTCAAGGGATTCCCGGTAAAACAATTCAAAACACTCTTCTTCCTCCTAAACCTGGAAGAGATAAGCTACTACATTTTGATAGAAAAACAGTTGGAGAATTTAAAGAAGGTGAAAAAATAACACTTAGAGCTTTAATAGATGGTGCAGTTTCTTATGATAACGGCAAAATTTCTATATTAAATCACCTTATAATACATGGAGATGTAGGATACGAAACAGGAAATATAGACTTCAATGGTTATGTAACTATAAAAGGTACTGTATGTGATGACTTTACAGTTATAGCTGATAAAGATATTTCAATAGAAGGAGATTTAGGAATTGGTGCTATAAATAAAATAATATCAAAAAATGGAGATATATATATAAAAGGTGGAATTTCAGGTAAAGGAAAAGCTATTATTCAAGCAGGTAAAAGTGTATTTGTTAAGTATTCTAATTCATGCACTATTAATGCAGAAGAAAGCATTAACATTGGATTTTATTCTATAGACAGTATTCTTTCTTCTAAAACTATTATAGTTGACCCTGAAAAAGGCAGAATAATAGGAGGAGAGATAAACGCCTATGCCAAAGTAGTAACTAATACAATAGGAAATATAACTGAGAGAAAAACAGTAGTAAACGTTAAAGGCTTTGACAGAAAAAAGATTAAAAAGGAATTAGATGAATTATTAATTCAATATAAAAAATGTTTAATAGAGATTGAAAAAAACAAAAGAGAGATGAAAATTTACGAAAATACAGTTGACGATTTTAATGCACTAAAAAATATAAAAGAATACATATACTATTATAATATTCATGAAAAACTTATGAGTCAGCTTTCTAAATTAGAGCAAAGGAGAAAAACTTTACTAGACTATTTAGAGTCAAAAGGAGAAGGTGAGGTGTCTATCCTAAAAAGTGCATATCCTCAAACCTTTTTAGAAATAAAAAAACTGCAAAAAATAATAAAAAAAGTTACAACAGGAACTTTTTATGCAAAGGACAACAAACTTCACTCAGAATAAAAGGTGGTGCTTTAATTGACAAACATAACTAATATAAACGATACAACTTATAGATACGAATTACTTCTTCATGCTATAGATTTTTTTACTCAAAGATTTAACTTAGATCAATTAAGCAACTATGCTTTTAAATTTTCAAATGAACTTTTAAACTTAGATTCATCCGCTTTGTTTATAAAAGAAAATGAAGAATTTGTAATGAAAAAAGTAAAATCATACAATATTGATAATTATAAAATAAAAAACTCTTTAAATCTTCAAAACATAGCTACTTTTCACGGAAATATAATAATGTCTAATTTTGAAAATTTTTTCAAAAAAAAAGACATAAACAAATTTAATACAAAACTAATTATACCTCTTATAATAGATGAGTTGTTATATGGGTTCATTATATCTAACGGAAAAAGTCAAGGTAACTTTGAAGAAGATGATTATATAATATGCTATGCCCTCATGAGACTTATTAATAATTGTCTTGAAAATATTAAACATATTTCAGATCTTCAGTATAAAAATAAGCAACTTGATAGGAAAATTTTCAATTTATTTGCAATAAATCACAGTTCAAAAACACTTTTGTCTGAGTTAAATTTACAAAACTTATATTTTATAGCAACTGATATTTTTAGTGAAATAACAACAAGCAAAGTCACTTCCTTCGGGCTTTATGATGATATATCTAAAAAAATAAATATTTTAGGTTACAAAAATGTATCTAATTTCTCAAAATATTATACACAAATAGACGTCCATACAAATGTATATAATAGCAATAAAATAGTTTTAGACTTTAATTCTGATCTTAATTTAATAAAATCAATATTCATAAATTGGGAAGAATTTGTAAAACTAAACACTAAATATATAGTTTTATTAGTAAAAAATTCCATTCTAGGGATAGTTACTTTAAGCGAGTCTGTAAACGAATCTATATATGATAAGTCTACTTTCGAACTTATAGAATCTTTAGCTTCTTTTACCTATATAGCCCTTTCAAATGCAATATTGTTTAAAAAAGTAAAAGAACAAAAAAAAGTCATAGAAAAAAAATTCAATACATTATCTAAACTAAACAATTTAATAAAAAATATAAACAGTTGCCTAAGTATAGAAGAATTATGCTCGTTAACTTTGAAAACTCTCAAAATATCTTTTGGAATAAAAAAGGGATTTATTGCTTTTAAAAATAATAATTCCTATGCCATTCAAACAAGTATAGGATTCTCAAGTAAAAAAAATACTTTCATCCTTAACGAAAATTGGAATGATACTTATTCTTCGGAAACAATATATTATTTTTCTAAAGACAACTTAAAAAAATTCTTTAAGGATGAAATGCTAGATACCTTTGGTAGTACAAACTGTTTAGTAATATCTCCTATTACAATAGATAATTATTTTTCATTTGAATTAAATCCACCTATAGGATATTTAGTTATTCTAGAAACTCAAAACAGCCTACAAGAAGAAGACATATTACTAATAGATACCATAGCAAAAAATATATCTCCTATAATTAATCAAATGAATATTGTTTTAAATTTAAAAGAATATTATGTAGAAGACACTAGAAAAAAATTCTTAAATAACTTAAAATCTAAATTTGAAGATAAACAAAAATATCTTATTGACTTCAATTTATACTATAAAAAAATAGAGAAACATCCTTTTAAAAAATTAAATTTAGTTCAATTTTCTCAATTTGATTACTATTTAATAGATAATTATATTTTTATAATTAGCTATGATGATTTAGATTACTTAGATTTATATAAAGTAGACAATATTAACAATATAGATGATGTTATTAATTTTAATTATAAATAATTATCATATTCATCTAAATTAATATTAACTCTTTTTGGGTAAGCTATCTTTATTCCTTTTTCTTTAAATTTGAGAAGAATATTTAACCTTGCATCTTTTGATATACTCCAGTATTTAAAAGGTTCTACAACTCCAGTTATTGTATATTGAGCTCCTATACTATCTTTATATATATCTGTTACTCCATATACTTTAAATGGATTTGATGGTTCTTTCATCATATTTTTTACTAAAAACTCTTTATATTTTTCATTTAAAATTACACATACTTCTTCTAATGCCTGTATTACTAAATTAGGATCACTTTCATAAGATACTCTAACATGTATTATCACTCTCATCTTTTTCCTACTATAATTCATAATAGATTTTATTTCACCGTTTGGCAAACTTATTCTCCTTAAATCCCAGTCTCTTATGCTAATACTTCTAAGCCCTATTTCTTCAACAGTCCCTCTAAACCTTTCATTTATTAACACATAGTCTCCTACCTTCATTTGTTTTTCAAACAATATAAAAAAACCATTTAATATGTCTTTTATTAAACTTTGAGATGCAAACCCTGCCACCAACCCAAATAGTCCAGCACCAGTTAAAATAGTTGATTGATTAAAATCAATTATTCCATATTCCTTTAGAATCAATATACATGCTGTAAAAAATGATAAATAATAAGAAATTGAAACTATAATACTTATTACTGTTCTTTCATACTGAACATCAAATCTAGTTATATCAAATATCTTTTTAGTTATATATTTGATAAATCTTATAAATATATAACTAACTATTACTATTGTTATGCTTTTAATAAATTTGTTCATCATTTTCTCCTATATTTAATATTATAAAAATATTTTTTAGAATCATTATCACTAGAATTATTACCACATCAATAAATTAGTATACTTAATTATAAGCATAAAAAAATTCGCTTCATGCTATCGCATGGCTCATGTCGCCAACGAGTCCTAACGGACTCCGTTGCTCAAAATAGTTGATGATGTAGTGCTTTTAGCAATGTTATCCATAATTCAAAAGGATTATAATTTCCTATTCATTATAAAAAAAGAAACGATTATAAATATCGTTTCTTTTTTTAATAGTTAAAAATGTTTTAACTTTAAATATTCATTTATAAGTTCATCTATTTTCCCACTAGTAACTTGAATTTCTTCCTTGAATATATCTGGATATTCTATATATCTATTAATTTCTTCTCTCAAATCCTCTATACTTTTCTTTAATTTTACCAAATTGTTACTTTCCATATTTATCACCACTTAGTTAGTCATATTTAAAATATACTTTTATTCCTAATCGTATTTTATCAAAAGAAATAAATATATGTCAATGTATAAAATATAAATAATATTCAACATATAGAATAAATATTCATTTTGATTAATAGGATATATTGTCTACTTCTTTATTTTCTCCTAAAATTTTTATATACATTTTATGAGGAAGACACGCTATAATTTCTCCTTTTCTATCTATAAAGCCTGTTTTTACACATATTTTATCATAACAATCAGCATCTATTATTTCCACTCCTCCATCATGAATATAAACATAATTATATCCATGTTCAGTATTCACTTTAATTTTTTCTTTATATTCCTTATCTTTAATTAAAACCTTCTTGTAAATTTTACCTTCTACAACTATTTCAAGCCATTTACTAGACACATCATTTCTATCTTCTAAATTAATAATATATACAGATCCCAAACTTCCAATTATAAGAATAGTTATTAAAATTATATCCATTTTTTTAAAAGTTCCTATTTTAGGTCTATTATTTTTTATATTTATAACATTGTAAATATTTTTATTATACGTTATAAATCTACAAACCAATCCTATAAATAATCCTGTTGGTATAGATGATAATAAGAGTATAGGCAAATATATAAATATACCTTTATTTTGTATTATAATAGATGCCATTATTAACTGTCCTATATTATGAAATATAGAGCCTATTATACTTACCCCTATTAAACTATAATTAATTTTATTTAATCTTAGGGTAATACTCATCATAATTAAGCTTAAAATTCCACCAGTTATACTATATAAAAAAGCTGATAATCCTCCCGAAAACATAGATGCCATTATTATACGTGTAATTAATACTATAAAAGTGTCTTTAAAACCTAAAAAAATTAATGCTATCAAAGTTATTATATTAGATAGTCCTAATTTAGCCCCAGGTGCTACTGCTATAAAAGGATTAGGTATATATGATTCTACTATATACAAAACTAAACTTTGCGCTACTAATATTGACATAAATATTAGCTTTTTTGTGTTTTTCATAAATACCTCCTAATTTTAAATATTTCTAATAACTATTATACTTTAAAAAAAATAATATACATATAAAAATATTAATTTATACAAAAAAAGACAACACAAATTTGTGTTGTCTTTAAAATCATTTTATTATGCAACAGCTTCTTCTTTTTGAGATGTTCCTCTCACTTCTTCAACTGTTCTAATTTTATAATTTTTAAATATTATTGAACCTAAGAATCCTGATAGTGCTCCTGCAAGTGCACAAAGTACAGCTGCTATAGTAACAGTTTTAGGATTATTAAATCCATACATAACCATAAGTCCTGCTATTGGAGTTGCTGTTCCTGTTGCATTATTTATTAATCCAAATTGAGATACTATAATACCTGCTAATCCTCCTCCTATAAAGTTAGTTACATAAACAGGAATAGGATTCGCTGAAATTAAATCAGCTTGAGTCAGTGGTTCAATAGCAACTGCTATAGTTGTACTTCTATCGCCAAATTTCATTCTATCAAAGAATACATAGTTCATAAATGAAGAACCCATAACAGAAAGAGCTCCTATAGCCATTGGAAGTCCTTTAAGTCCAAGCATAGCAGTTAATGCCATGGAACTTAAAGGAGCAGTAGCAACAACTGTAATAACCCCACCTAAAATGAATCCCATTATTATAGGACTACTATTTGCAGCTGAAGTTATTATTCCACCTATATTTAGTAATGTAGCATCTACTACAGGAGTAGCAAAGTTACCTATTAATCTAGCAAGCGGTGCTACAAACGCAACACATACTATTAAATCTAATCCAGCTGGTACTTTTTCTTCTATCTTTGGTACTATAAACGAAAGTAAATATCCAGCAAGAAAACCTGGTAATATGCCAAGACCTGCACAAGCTGCTCCAATTAATACAGCATAAACTGGACTAACACCTAAAGCTAATGGTACAAGTGTAGCAGCTGCTGCTCCACCCATGCCTCCTGAAGCAAGTCCTGTTTCTTTTAATAATTTTATATGTAACATATCTCCACCAACATAGCTTTGGAAAGCCTCTACAAGAAAGCTTGCCACCGCTGCATCAGCTAACGCTCCCATGGCCTTCATTCCCTTTGGAGCTTTTAAACTAAATAATGAAAAAAGCGATAAACAAAATAATAGCAAAATCGTTCCTTTAATTAGTTCCATTAAACTTACCTCCTTAATTATATTAGAATCATAATTATAATAAAAATAAATTTATCAAATACGCGATTTTCAACATTTTCCGCGTATAAAAGCACAGTTCTTAGTATATCAAATTTTTTTATAATGTCTATACTTTTTTTCATTTTTTTATTATTTTTTTCACAATATCGAAATCGAACTTCAGTTAAAAACTAGTATTTTGAACAAGTGTAACACTTTCATTTTTGTATTTTTCAAATTTTCTTAATTTTAATATTGTTATTCATGAATTTTTTTTCATTATATCGAAATAAATATTTCATTGTATTTAATAAATCTTTATATCTTAAACAGTATAAAGAAATTTAATTATTTATAGATATTCCTATTTTATGTTATAATTTATTTATTAAATAATTATAACAACAATAAATCACAAAAGGAGAGTGCAATGGAGTTAGGGGAAAAAATTAAATATTTTAGAAAGAAAAAAGGACTAACTATAAAAGAATTATCTGAACTTACAAATTTATCTATAGGGTTTATAAGTAATTTAGAAAGAAATTTAAATAGCCCTTCTGTAAGTAATTTACAACAAATATGTGAAGTTCTCGGAATAAATTTAATGGAAATTTTACAATCTACTAGCGAAAAGGATTTTATAATTCGAAAAAATGAAAGAAAAGAAATATTTACTACAGAAGATAACAAAATAAAATTCAAAATGTTAACTAATGGTAATAAAGAGTTAAATGGGATTTCTATTTCTATTGAAGGAAATAGTGAATATAGTGATATTTCCTGGGGACATAATTATGACGAACTTGGAGTAGTTGTAAAAGGATCTCTTGAAATACAAATAGATAATGAAACATACTTATTAAATGAAGGAGATAGTGTATATGTAAGTAAGTTTACCCCTCATAGATACAGAAATCCCTCTAATGAAACTAATATCACCTATTGGTTCTCTGTAAAAGAATAAAACCTACCGCTTTAGGCAGTAGGTTTTATTCTTTTGCTTTTTATTATTTTATAGTAACTATATTTTTATCTCCAGCTTTAACTTCTTTACCAACTTTAACAGAAACACTTTCTCCTTCATTTAAGTTAGTAAATACTATAGGAGTAATTAAAGAAGCAGCCTTTTCTTTAACCTCTTTTAAATCAACCTTAAGTACTGGCTGTCCAGCTTTTACTTTATCTCCTTCTTTAGCTAAAGCTTCAAATCCTTTACCTTGTAAGTTAACAGTATCTATACCAAAATGAACTAAAATTTCTTGTCCATTGTCAGCTGTAAATCCTATAGCATGTTTTGTCGGGAAGAATGTAGTTATTACTCCATCTACAGGAGATACTACCTCTCCATTTGTTGGCTCTATAGCAAATCCATCACCCATTATTTTTTGAGAAAATACTTGATCTGGCACATCTTCTATATCTAAAATTTTACCATTTAATGGTGATACAAAATTTAATTCACCACTAGTTACCGCTACCTCACTTTTCTTTTCATCAGCAGCAACTGGAGTTTTTCCTGACATAATATCTTTCATTTGACCTTTTAATGTTTCAGATCTTGGTCCAAATATAGCTTGTAAATTATTACCAACTTCAAGAACACCAGAAGCTCCTAAAGCTTTTAATTCATCTTTGTCAACCTTCTTTATATCATTAACTGTTATTCTAAGTCTTGTTATACATGCATCTAATTTATTTATATTTTCTTTTCCACCTAGAGCTTTTACTATACCATAAGCAAGCTCTGTTCCTGATGTACTTTTAGTTTCTACTTCTTCTCCTTCTTCTTCTCTACCAGGAGTTTTTAAATTAAATGTTCTAATAGCAAATCTAAATCCAAAGTAGTAAAGAACTGCAAAACCTAATCCTACTAATATTACTAACCACCAAGCTGTTCTATTTGGAAGCACACCATATAATAAGAAATCTATAATACCACCAGAGAATGTCATACCTATTTTAACACCTAATATATGCATTAACATAAATGATAATCCCGCAAATAAACAGTGTACTGCATATAAAACTGGTGCTACGAATAAGAAAGTAAATTCTATCGGCTCTGTAATACCTGTTAAGAAAGACGTAAGTGCCGCTGAAGCCATTATCCCTCCAACTAAAGCTTTCTTTTCAGGTTTAGCTTCGTGATACATAGCAAGTGCTGCTGCTGGAAGTCCAAACATCATGAATGGGAATTTACCAGTCATAAATGTACCTGCTGTTAATTCTACACCATCCTTTATTTGATTAAAGAATATAGCTTGATCTCCACGAACAAGTTGTCCTGCTTTAGTTGTATATTCTCCAAATTCAAACCAAAACGGTGAATAGAATATATGATGAAGTCCAAATGGTATTAATGATCTTTCAATTACCCCAAACACAAAAGCTGCTAACGTTCTATTTGCATCTATCATACTATGAGAGAACCAGTTTAATCCATTTTGAACTGGAGGCCATATAATTAACATTATAAATCCTAATATTAAAGCTGATACTGCAGTTATAATAGGAACAAATCTTTTCCCTGCAAAGAATCCTAAATAAGGAGGAAGTTCCATATTATAATATTTTTTATACATCATTGCTGCTAAAACTCCAACAATAAGACCACCAAATACTCCTGTTTGAAGTGTTGGTATACCTAAAACACTTGCATAAGCTGGGCTAGTTCCTAGCATATCAGCTGTAATACCTTTTGCTGTTCCCATAGTAACATTCATTACTAAGAATCCTATAATCGCTGCAATCCCTGCAACTCCTTCTCCATCAGCAAGTCCTACTGCAACACCTACTGCAAATAATAATGCTAAATTTGCAAATACTATTCCACCTGCTTGTTCCATAACTTTAGCAATATTTTGAATTGCAGGCGCTCCTAAGAAAGTTAATTTAGCTAAAGTTGTTTCATTTTGCATTGCATTACCAAAAGCAAGAAGTAATCCCGCTGCAGGTAATATAGCAACCGGAAGCATCAATGCTTTACCTATTTGTTGTAAAACACCAAATATTTTCTTCATACATTTTTCCCCTTTCCTGTAAAATAATTACATTAATTAAGAATAATAATTTCTTTTAGTGTTTATGATTCTTAAGAAAAACAAAAGGCATGAGCAAAGTCCTAGATATACATAGTATCACATAGTATCCCTTATATGAATTTAAATAATTCATATAAGAACACCACTTTAATGTATACCCAAAACTTCTGCTCATGCCTGATCGAATCAGTAACACACAAAATAAATTTTGAGTTATTAATTTTCAATTAACTTTACATTGATAATAATAGCATAATTTAAAATGTTGTGCAACCGTTTTCTTTGAAATTTTTTATTTTTTTGTCGAAGAAATAAAAAAAGCACCTCTTTTCAGAGATGCTTAAAATTAAATTGTTGTATATATTTTATTTGTTTTCAACACTTTCTTCAATATTTTCAATTTGAATAAACATAAAAATAGGATATGTATTTATAAAAACTGTAAAATATGTAATTTAACTATTTTTTTCTTTTAAGCAATTCTTCAAATGCGTCACCATCTAGGGGTCTGCTAAATAAATATCCTTGACCCATATGACAGCTATTTTCTTTTAAAAAACTCAATTGATTTTGTGTTTCTATTCCTTCTGCAACAACTTTAAGATTTAATATATTTGCCATGGCTATTATTGTAGATACTATTGCAGTATTATCTAAATCTTCATTAATATCATTTACAAAGCTTTTATCAATTTTTAGTTTATCAATAAATAACTTTTTCAATTGACCTAGAGATGAATAACCCGTCCCAAAGTCATCTATAGATAACTTTACTCCTAAATTACTTAATTTTTTAAGAATCTTAATAATATCTTCTATATTTTTAGCTGAAATACTTTCAGTTATCTCAAGTTCTAAATACTGAGGATCAAGTCTTGTTTCATTTAATATTTCTTCCACTAATTCAGGAAAATCTTCTTGTTCTAACTGCTTGACAGATATATTTACAGCTATCGTTATCGGCTTTAAACCAATATCTTGCCACATTTTATTCTGATAACATGCTGTTTTTAAAATCCACTGCCCAATTGGAACTATCAAGTTACTTTCTTCTGCTATTGGTATAAATTTATCTGGTGGTATTAATCCCAATTTATCATTATCCCATCTAAGTAATACCTCCGCTGCTATAATTTCATTTTTTTCTATATCAATTATAGGTTGATATTGTAGGAATAATTCATTTTTATCTAAAGCAAACCATAAATTATTTTCTAAGACAAATTGATTGCTTATTTTTTCATTTAAATCAGAAGAATAAAATTCAATTTTACTTCCCGAAGTTTCCTTTGCTTTATACATTGCCATATCAGCATTTTTTATTAAAGTTTCAGCATCAGTTCCTCCACTAGGATACATTGCAATCCCTATACTTGTAGATATATAAAATACATGTGTATCAAATATAAATGCTTGCTTAAATATTTCTACAATCTTTTGAGCTATATTTAATACATATTTTGAGCTTTTTATTTTAGGTATTGTTATTAAAAATTCATCGCCTCCAAATCTTGCAACTATCCCTAACTCACCAATAATTTCTTTTAGCTCATCAGCTACTATTTGGAGTACTTTATCTCCATTCTCATGACCTAAGTTATCATTAATTTTTTTAAATCCATCTAAATCCATAAATAATACTGCTAAATTTTCTTTTTTATTAGCTATCCTAATAAGTTCTTTTTTTAGGTACTCTGTAAAAAATCTTTTATTATATAAACCAGTAAGATAATCTTTAAAAATTAAACTATCAATACTTTTCTCTTTTTCCTTATTTTCTGTTATATCTCTAACTATTGCACTTATTAGTTTTCTATTTTTTATAGGAAGGGAATTTAATATAATTTCTACATTCAAATTCCTTCCATTTTTTATATGGCATATTTCTTCAAACCTATGATTTCCAAGTTCTAAAGCTATTTTAAGCATTTTTTCATCTCTCTCTTTATAATAACTTTTACTTTCATCATCTTTAGAATGTAATTCATAAGTTTTTAATCCTATTAATTCTTCCTTTGAAGTAAGTCCGTACAATTCTACTGCTGCTTTATTACAATCAATAATAGAGTCTTCTTCAATTAATAAAGTTGCATCTGGAAAGCCTTCAAATAAAAGTTTGTACTGCATATCATTATTCGAATATGAAGTTATTTTTATTTTTTTCACAACCAACCTCCTAATATTAAAAATATCAAAATTATTAAAATATTATTTATATAAATTTATTGTACTATTTAATCATTTTTTAATGAAAATATATTCAAAAAATAAACTCTTTGACTATAATTATAATACAATTATAGGCAAAGAGTTTATTTAAATTATGTATTATTGTCTAAAAATTATTTCTAATTTCTAATATTTAATTTCTGTCCAATCAATGGATTCAATGGTTTTCTCAACAAATTCATAACTCATATTAGGATTAATGGTCTCTTCATGAGATATGGTAATAACGGACATTGCAATAGCGAATTTAACTGTTTCCTCTATACACATACCTTTCATATAACCATAACCAAGTCCTGCAACAAAAGAATCTCCTGCACCTGTTACATTTTTAACTGTTACATTACACGCTTTAATCTTTCCTGATTTTAATTCATTTCTATAATAAATCCCATCTTCATCCAAGCTTATGAAAACATTTTTTACACCTAATTCTAAAAAGTAATTTGCAGCTTTTTTTAAATCTTCATCATTATTTATCTTAAACCCTGCTAAAACTTCTGCTTCATGCCTATTAGGTTTAATTGTATGAAAATACTTAATTAAATGTCTTATATTTTTTGCTTTAGTAGCTGAAATTGGATCTAAAATAAACTTTGTTTTTCCTTTGAATTTAGTTAAAATATACTCTAGATTTTCAGGATCATCTGCATCTAAACATGTAAATTCTGCATTTGTTATAATATCTGATTTCGAGTTAATAAATTCAAAATTCATTTCATCAATACTTTTCATATCTGCAATAGCCGAAACCATTTCTCCATTTTCATTTAAAATGGCCATATATGTTGGTGTTCCTCCATTTTCTAAAATCAAAGAATCACTCATATCATATCCTATAAGTTTAGAATGTTCTAACATGTTGCGTCCTTTTGAATCATTTCCTAAAATAGATATAAATTTGGTATTTACACCTACACGCGCCATATTTTCAGCAATATTTCTGCATACTCCTCCAAAGGATATTTTTATATTCCCAGGTGTAGAATCACAAGGTTTATAATTCGAACTACTAAAACCTATGATATCAACAACCGAAGCTCCAAAAACCAAAATATATGGTTGATTATTAATGCTCATGTCCATCTCTCCTTCTAATAGTCAACCATAATATTTTATCATATTTTCAGTTTTTTTGTAGTATTTTATCGTCAAAATATGAGACTTTTAAATCTAATCTTCTATTTTACTTTCATCAAATCCAAGTATAGTAGTTGCTATGAAAGCTCCAAGAAATGCAATTATAAAACCTACTATATATTTAACTACATATCCTTGTTTTATTATTGATATTATTGGAATAGTTGATAAACCTAAACTAACTGAAGGTACTTTAAAAAATGCTATAAACCCTCCTCCTATTGCACCTCCTATTGCAGCTCCTATAAAAGGCCTTACTAGTAAAAGATTTACTCCAAACATTATAGGTTCAGTTATTCCCAATAAACAAACAGGAATAGAGTTTGCAGCTATTTTTTTAAGACTTTTATTTTTAGCATATAAATAAACAGCAAATCCTGCTCCAGCTTGTGCAGTATCTCCCATTGCAAATATAGGAAGCATAGGATTTTCTCCAGTTCTAGCAAGAATTTCTAAATAAAAAGCATTTAACCCTTGATGAAGCCCAGTAGTTACAATAGTTGAATAAACTCCTCCTAAAAAAAATCCAGTCATAGCACCTCCCTTTTCTAATGATAAGTTTAAAATTTCCAAAAAAATATTAGTTAAAAATTCTCCTATTGGATAAAGAATATACATTGTTGCAAATCCAGTTATAAGAATTGTAATAAGTGGGGTTAAAATAAGGTCTAAAACCTCAGGTATTACTTTTCTTAGTTTTTTCTCAACAAAACTCATAAAATATATAACTAATAAAACTGCAATTATTCCTCCTGAACCTTTATTAATATTTATTTCCTCTAATCTTGGGTGAATTAATACACCTGCCATGGCAGCACCTAAAATAGGTGTTCCTCCAAATTCTTTAGCAGAAGTAAATCCAACTAAAATATTTAGAAATACAAATGCAGAGCTTGAAAATATGCTTAATAATTTAGATATATAATTATCATTACTTATCAATCCAAATCTTTGAAAAATATAATTTATTCCCATAAGCATACCTCCACCAACAAGTGCAGGTATTAGTGGAATAAAAATATTTGCAAACTTATTCATTATATAGTTTATATTTTTAGTTTTTTTTATATTTTGTTTATTATTTTTAGTTTCATTTTTTTTTACTATATCGTTTAACTCTTTATGAACTTTATTTACAAGTCCTGTTCCTATAATCATATGAAGCTGTCCAATTCTAAATCGTACTGAAAATATACCTTCTATTTTTTTTAATGATTTTATATCTGCTTTTTCATCATCTATTAAAGTCACTCTAAGCCTTGTAGCACAATGCTCTATAGAAGATATATTTTCACTTCCACCAATATTTTTTATTATTTCTAGTGCTATTTGTTTTGGATTAACTCCTGAATTTTCACCCATATTTTCACCTCTTTAGTAATCCCACTTTTTAACACTTTTTAATTTTATAGAACCCTCTTTCGCAAAGAATTTTATTTTTAAACTTTCTTTATCAGGATAAATTCTGCTTGAAAATACTTCTTCACCATTATTTATAAATATTTCAAGGGAAGATGTATCCATAAATATATTTAATTTAAGTATATCACTATTTTCTAATCTGCATCTTCTAATTCCCTTATATCCCTTACCTGATTTATTTCTATTTAAAGTGATTTTTTTATCTATTTTATTATAGCTAATTATTGTTTCCTCTCTATTATCATTTGAACATCTTAATTTTATACCATATTCTAAGGCATCTTCTTCCTTAATTTCAATTAATAATTCTAAAACGTCTCCATATATTTTATCAAGCTCTATTTCTTCATTTTCTATTTTAACATCTTTATATGAAATTTCACTTTTTCTAAGTTTTTTTAATTCTTCTACTGGTCTTTGATAAATTTTATTATTTTTAAGTTCTAAAACTCTAGGAAGACTCATGCAGTGAATCCAATTGTGTTTAACAGTTGGATGCTCTTCTTCTTCAGGAAGTCCCATCCAAGCTATTAATAATCTTCTTCCTTTTTCATCTAATGTAGTTTGAGGAGCATAAAATTCAAATCCTCTATCTAATTCAATAAATTCACTATGGTTATATTCTCCACTTTTGTAATTTAATTCTCCTATAAAATATCCTGATTGATAAATATTATTATATAAATCTCCATCTGGCTTTATCCCTTGAGGTGATACTATTAAAATATCTTTTCCATTTAGTTCAAATAAATCTGGACATTCCCACATATATCCAAAATCATTTAGTCTATTAATATTTGATCCTGCTATTTCTCCTACTAACTTCCAATTTAATAAATTATTAGATTTGTATAATAATACTCTACCTTCTTCTTTAATATTTTGAGCTCCTATAACCATATAAAACATATTTTTATATTTCCAAACTTTTGGATCTCTAAAATGACGTGTGTATCCATCCGGTTGATTATAAATTACTGGATTATATATATTTTTTTTAAAATTTACTCCATCTTCTGTAGTTGCAATACACTGATAAGTTTCTCTATTTCCTTTATCATCTTTAACATTACCAGTATACATTAAAGTCAAAACTCCATCATTATTTATCGCACTTCCAGAATAACAGCCATGGCTTTCATACCAATTTGATGGACAAAGAGCTATAGGCATACTTTCCCAATTTATCAAATCATTACTTTTATAATGTCCCCAATATTTCAGCCCATGACTTGTATTAAAAGGATGAAACTGATAAAAAACATGATACTCTCCACTGAAATGAATAAATCCATTAGGATCATTTAAAAGACCTACAGGAGGCATTATATGATATTTTAATCTATAATAATCACTTTCTACTAAACATTTATTTTTTTGTATTTCTTTATATGCTTTTGTTAATAATTCATTATTTTTATCCATAACTTCCTCCTACTTTAGTATCTTTCAACTTCTTCAAGTGTTGGAAGAGAAGATATTGCTCCAAGTTTTGTGCAAACTACAGCACCAACTTTATTTGAAAAAGAAATTATTTCTTTTAATTTATCAAAATCATAAACTAAATTTTTAGGATTTTCTAAATTAGATATTTTATAAAGAGCTGCTCCAACAAATGCATCTCCTGCTCCTGTTGAATCTATAGATTTTATTTTTATACTTTCTATTATTTTCATTTCTTTTCCATTAGATATTAATGTTCCATCTTTTCCTAAAGTTACAGCAACAATTTTAGCTCCTAATTCATGAAATACTTTTACTCCTTCTCTTAAATCATCTTCTTTTGATATTATTTTTATTTCTTCATCGCTAACCTTTATAAAATCGGCATATTTAATACATTTTCTAGATATATCTATAAATTCATTTAATCTATTTTTCCATAAATCAGTTCTATAGTTTGGGTCAAAAGATATAAATATGTTTTCTTTTTTAGAAAATTCCATAACTTTTAAATAAGTATCTTTTAACTTTCCTCCTAATAAAGCAGTAGCTGACCCAAAATGAATTATTTTAGCACTTCTTATTTTATCTTCATCTAATTCATCATACTCTAATAATTCATCAGCGCCTCTATTAAATACAAAATCTCTTTCTCCATTAGAATTAAGTGATACAAAGGCTAAAGTAGTATTTACTTTTTCATCAAGTATTAGCATAGATGTATCAACACAAGATTCTTGTAAAGTTTTTTCTAAAAATACACCAAAAGAATCATTTCCTACTTTACCAGCAAATAAAGCACTTCCTCCAAGTTTTGAAATAGCTGCTGAAACATTTGCAGGAGCTCCACCTGCCTTTTTTATAAAATTTTGTCCATGAACTAAACTAGTATCTATATCAGAACATATAAAATCAATTAATAATTCACCTATACAAACTATATTTTTAGACATATTTATCCTCCTAACTAGAAATAATCTGCCTAAATATATAGGCAGATTTTAATATTTTTATGAATTAATTGAAAAAACTCTTTCTAAATT
The DNA here is from genome assembly GCF_900142235.1 of Tepidibacter formicigenes DSM 15518. Classification (GTDB taxonomy): domain Bacteria; phylum Bacillota; class Clostridia; order Peptostreptococcales; family Peptostreptococcaceae; genus Tepidibacter; species Tepidibacter formicigenes. The sequence goes on from NZ_FRAE01000010.1 coordinate 60,957, forward strand.
TATATTAATTAATTCTTCTTTATTATTGATATTTTCATTACTTGTAAATTCTATTGATTTAAAATCACTTGAATTAGTTATTATTATTGGAGTTATAGTAGATTTAGCTTTTTTAGAAATTAAATCTAAGTCTACATCTAATAATTTATCTCCAGCTTTTACTTTATCTCCTGTTTTTATAAATGCTTTAAATCCTTCCCCTTTCATATTTACAGTATCTATACCTACATGAATTAACAGTTCAACACCTGAATTTGATTTAATTCCTACTGCATGTTTTGTATCAAATAATTGTACTATTTCACCATCAACAGGGGAAGTTATTAGTCCACTTTCTGGATTTATAGCTATACCATCTCCTAATATTTTTTCAGAAAATGTACTGTCTGGAACATTCTCTATAGGCATTACTTTACCCTTTAATGGAGATAATATTATTTCTTTCTTTTTTTTTTCGTCTTTTTGTTCTACCTTTTCTTTAAATCCTAATATATAAGTTGCAATAAAAGCAGAACCAAATGCAATAATAAGTCCTATCATATAATTAATCATAGACCCTTGCTCAACTATAGCTGTTCCAGGAATTCCTGTAAGTCCAACAGCAGTCATTGCAACTTTTGTAAATACTACATAAGCACCACCTAAAGCACCAGCAATTGCTGCTGCAATGAAAGGTTTTACAAGTCTTAAGTTAACACCAAATATAGCAGCTTCTGTTATTCCAAGCAAACAAGATGTAGCTGCAGGAACTGCTATAGATTTTAATTTATCATCTTTAGTCTTAAAGTAAACAGCAAGGGCTGCACCACCTTGAGCTACATTTGCCATGGACCAAATTGGTAGTAAAAAGTTTTTACCTATTTCAGGATTTGATAAAAGTCCTGCTTCAATAGCATGAAAACTATGATGAATACCAGTTATAACTATAGATGAGTAAACTCCACCAAATAATAAACCAGCTAATGCTCCAGCAGAGCTATAAATACTTTGAAGTCCTATAGAAATTCCATCTCCAATAAGTCTTCCTAAAGGCCCTATAGCAAGTAATGATATAAATCCTGTTAACATTATAGTTAAAAATGGAGTTACTATTATATCAAGTGCGTTAGGAACAACTTTTCTTAAATTTCTTTCAATATGACTCATTACCCAAACTGCTATTAATATAGGAAGCACTGTCCCTTGATATCCTACCATACCAACTTTCATTCCAAATACTTCTATAGTCTTTTCAATACCTCCACCAACAGTCCAAGCATTTTGAAGAGCTGGGTGAATTAATATACCTCCTAAAGCTGCTGCAAGATAAGGATTAGCTCCAAATTCTTTTGCAGCACTAAAAGCTATTAAAATAGGTAAGAATACAAAAGCTGCATTTGAAAACATATCTAATAAAGTAAATAAACCACTATTTCCATCAATCCAACCAAATGTTTTAGACATTCCTAAAGCACCCATTAAAAGACCACTTGCTACAATTGCAGGTATTATAGGTACAAATATATTAGATAAAATTCTTGCAAATCTTTGAAGTGGATTCATGTTCTTCATAGCCGCTCTTTTAGCATCAGATGTAGAAGACTCTTTTATGCCTGCATCTTCAACTAGAGCCTTATACACCTTATTAACAATTCCTTGACCTAATATTATTTGAAATTGTCCTGCACTTGAAAATACACCTTTTACCTCATTCATACTTTCAAGAGATTTTTTGTCTGCTTTTTTTTCATCTTTTAATACAAGTCTAAGTCTTGTTGCACAGTGCGCACAACTTTCAATGTTTTCTTTTCCACCAACTAATTTAAGTATTTCATTGGCAGTTTTTGCATAATTCATTTTACACCCTCCTTTTTTATATTTTAAATTTATTTTAGAAATAAAAAAACCTAAATCAAAATAGATACATTAAGGACTTACATACCTTAAATGTACTTATTTTAATTTAGGTTTTGCCCGCATTACCAGTAACAATCCTTTTAATATTATTTTTTAAGACTTGACATTATTCTTTTAATATGAAGACTTAAATATGCTATTTCTTCATCTCTTAATTTATAATCATAACTTGCTTCAACATAGTTTTTTATTTTAAGTGCACAAGTATATGCATATTTATAATTTTCTTTTATAATACCTAAAATAGTATTGTCATCTTCTTTTATTTGTTTTTTAGAAATAACTCTTTTAGCAAAAAATTTTAGATGAGTTATTAATCTATCATAAGAAATATTACTTTCAGGAATTTCTATATCTAAATAATCTTCTATAATATCTAAAATATCTTGAACCATTCTTGTTATATCCATAGTATTTTCCATTTTTTCATCTATAGTAGCATTTCTAATGTGTAATGCAATAAATCCAGCTTCATCATCAGGCATTTTAACTTTTAGTTCTTTTTCAATTAAATCTATTGCCCACTTTCCTATTTTATATTCTTCTTTATAAAGCCTTTTTATTTCCCATAAAAGAGGATTGTGAATTTCTACATTAGATAAAACTCTTTCTATTGCAAAAGATATATGATCAGTTAGTGCTATATAAATTCTTTCATTTAAGTCAACATTTAGTTTTTGTTTAGCATAACTAATAATTTTTTCTGAAATTTCAATATGCTCTAAAGGTATTTCATTAAAAAGTTTTTGAAATTTAATATTTTCATTTTCATTTTGGATTTGAAAAATCTTTTCTATTTTAGATTCATCTATTTTTTCACCTTTTTTCTTTTTAAACGCTATCCCTCTACCAGTGACAACCTTTTCCAAACCTGTATCTTTATCTATAGTTATTATTACATTATTATTTAATACTTTCTCAATTATCATTTAATTCACTCCTTAAGGAACAAATCTAACAAAAAAAACCCAAATCAAAATAAATACACTAATTGAGTATTATTTTAATTTAGGTTTTGCCTGCATTACCAGTAACAATCCTATAAAATATTTTAATTGTATTTATATAATATAGGATTTGTTGTAATTTGTCAAACAAATTTTCATATTATTCACTTAATAGTTTTTGCAAAAAATCTAGCTATTAAATAATCTTCTACTCCAATTTTAATAAGTTTTTTTTGCATAATATATTGGATATACAAAGCTATTAATTAGAATTACATTTTTAATTTTATTTTTTATATTGTCTCTTTTCTTAATTTATTCTACATAATTCATAAACGCATCCTTTTCGTACTTATATCCCCTAAAATCAATATACTCTGCTACTTTTGCCTTTGGCCCTAATTTTACACCTTTTAAAGCATATTCTTTAAATATATTGTACCCCGTTCTATCTACAATGTATCCTACATGTTCTTTTGGTAAAGATCTATCTATAAATTTATCTATATAATCATAAGTGTTTTTAATTACTTTAACAATAGTATCCTCATCTACCCACTCTAAAAATGGCTGTGCTAATCTAGGATTTTTCTTACCTGTTCTTCCCATAATTACAAGTTTATAAAACTTTTTTGGATTTCTAGTCCAAGCACTAGTTGGACATTTTAATACACATTCTCCACAACCAATGCATCTTCTTTCATCTCTTTTTACTTTTCCGTTATGCATTGTAAGTGCTCCAGTTGCCCTTTTTTTACAGTTTTTAACACAAGCTTCACAGCCTATACATCTATCTTTATCATACTGAACATCTGCCATTCCTATTATTCCAAAATCCTGCATATGAGCTTTTATACAATCGTTTGGACATCCTGTTAAAGCAATTTTTACATGGTAATCATTTGGAAATATTGCTTTTTCAATTCTTTTTGCAAACTCAGTTGTATTGTAGTTAGCAAACTGGCATACTTTATTTCCAATACATGCAGAAACATTTCTAGTTCCTGCTGCTGAATACCCACTTTCTGGATCAATAGCATTGATTTCAAGCCCTTCTATTAATGACTTAGCCATTTTATTTACTTCATCTATTTTTTCAAAAGGAATCCCCATTATTTCAAATCCTTGACGTATTGTAATATGAATTTTCCCATTTCCATACTTGTCTGCAATTTCCTGAACTATTTTTAAGTGTTCTGAACTTATTTCTCCTCCAGGTACACGAACACGAAGAGCTGTTATTCCTCTATTTTTTGTAATTCTATAAGCATTCTTTTTTATCTTCTTTATATCTAAATCTAGTGACAATATTCTCCCCTCCTCACTAATCTATTAAATTCTCTGCTTTAGTATAGTTAAATACAGGCCCTTCTAAGCAAACATAAGTTTCATCTACCTTACAGTGTCCACACTTTCCAATTGCACAAGACATTTTTCTTTCAAAAGAAACCCATATCTTTTCTTTTAGAACACCTAGTCTTAAAAATTCAAGTGCTGTAAACTTCATCATAACAGGTGGTCCTACTATAACAACTTCTAAGTCATCCATACTTTCAATTTCTACTTTTGGTACATACTTTGTTATAAGTCCTGTATTCCCACTCCAGTTCTCATCACCATTGTCAACTGTAAGTATTACATCTATATTTTTCTTCCACTTTTCAATTTCATCTTTAAATAATATATCTTTAGGAGACTTAAATCCCATTAGAAGATCAAATTTTTTAACTTCTCCTATATTATTATGAAAATAGTTTATAATATTTTTAACTGGAGCAAGGCCTGTCCCACCAGCCGCAATTATAAGATGTTTATTTTTATATTTTTCAATAGGAAATCCATTTCCATAAGGCCCTCTTAAATACATATAATCTCCTGGCTTTAAATTATATATTTCATTAGTTAATTTTCCTACTTTTCTTATTGTCATTTCTATATATCCATCACCAAAGTCACTAACAGATATAGGAGCTTCTCCTACTTTAGGGATAGATACTTGAAGAAATTGTCCTCCTTTAAGCTCTTTATCAAATTCTACCTTATAAGTTATATCTATATCCGTTTGAGCTATTACATCTAGAACTTTCTTTTTCTGAGGAATAAAAGGATTATTATTCATTAGTAGTTTCCTCCTTTTTTAAAGTTTCACTAACCTTATTTATACATTTTGAAAAAGATATATATTGTGGACATCGATCATCGCACCTTCCACAACCTACACACATATGCTCGCCAAAACGCTTATTATAGTCATAAATTTTATGCATTGTTTTAAAACGCATTCTTGATCCATAATCTTTTCTAAAGTCATGACCTCCAGCCATATTTGTAAATTTATCTATATGACATCCAGCCCATACTCTTCTTCTTTCTCCGCTGTTTGGATTTTCTTCATAAGATATATCTTGAGTAGTAAAGCAACTACATGTAATACATGATGTGTTACATCTACCACAAGCTATACACCTTTTAGAATACTCTTCCCACATTTTATCATTAAAAAATTCTACTGTTATATCATCTGAGTTAGGTAGATTTACTTTAACATTATTTTCTTTTACATACTCTAAAGTAAAATCTACTTTTTCTCCTAATTCTTCAAATAAATTCTTAAAATCACTATCTTTTATATCACAAATTACTCTATCTTCTTCAAATCTAACTCCTATACTGTAATTATCTGTATAATTTGAATTCATAGATACGCAGAAGCAATTTTCAAAGCTTTCTCTACACTCCATCATTACAAATTTAACTTTTTCTCTAAGTCTTTCATAATAAACATCCTTAAATGGTCCGTTTTGTAAAAATATTGTATCAAGTCTTCTCATTCCATTTATATCACACGGTCTTAAAAATATAATAATCTTTTTATCATGTACTGTTGATTCTTTATATTCTTCTTCTGTAAAGTAAAATAATGTTTGAGTTATAGGATAAACTATTTCTTTAGGAGAATAGTGTGATTTTTCATCATATACTATTTCTTCTATAGAATTTATTTCTCCATATTTAATTAAATCAGTATCTGAAAAACGTCCTCTTTTTTCAAATCTCTTTGGTGCATAAATTTTATATTCTTTTTTTAAACTTTCTAATATTTTATTAAAATCTTTATTTTGAATTTGAAAGCCCATATTTATTTGCCTCCTTTTCTTTTTCACTTCCTACATAGAAATACATAGCTCCAATTATAATAGCTCCACCAACTAAATTTCCAAGGGTTACAGGAATTAAGTTATGAACATATCCCGCCCAAGAGATAACACTTGAATCATGAGGAATTAAAAGTCCCATACCAAGAAGAGTCATATTAGCTACACTATGTTCAAATCCTGCTCCTATAAATCCAAATAAACACCAAAATATTAAAAGAAGCTTTGCTATATCTTCTTTTGTTCTTGTAGCCATCCATATTGCAAGACATACTAACATATTACATAAAATTCCTCTAAAGAATAACTGCGTTGATGGCGCTCCCATTTTACCAGTTGTTGCTCCTAATATGAATTCCTTTAATGGTGATTTCTCTACTAATCCTGTTTGAACTAACGTCCATGCCATTAATAAAGAACCTACTAAATTACCAGTATAGCTTACAATCCATACTTTTATAGTGTCCTTCCAAGATACTTCTTTGGATAAAGACCCTATTGTCATAATCATATTGTTTCCTGTGAAAAGCTCTTACCCTGCAAATATAACAAGTGTTAACGCAAGGGCAAAACTTGCTCCCATTAGAGCTTTAAGTCCAGGTGATCCTGCTGCTTTAAGAGGTGCCCCTATAGAAAAAATAAGCATAATTCCGAATCCTACGTAAATTCCAGCCATCATTGATAAGATAAAGTATTTAATAAAGTTTTCATTTAAAAGCTTTGCCTTTCCCTTTGCCGCTAAAGAAAGTTTTGCTAATGTTTCTTTTACCATATAAATCCTCTCCTTAATATTTAATTTTCATTGTTTAATAATAGTTTAACAATCTATAAACTATGTATCTGTGATATTTATCACATAATCCAAAAATTTTTTCAAATCAAAAAATTCGCTTCATGCTAACGTATGGCTCATATCACCAACGAATCTATCGATTCCGTTGCTCAAAATGGTTGATACTGTAGTACTTTCACCAATGTTATCCACAATTCAAAAGGATTATAATTTTCTATTCATTAAAAAAATTCGCTTCATGCTATCGAGTCCTAACGGACTCCGTTGCTCAAAATAGTTAATACTTTTATTTAGTTACCAAAGTTATCAACAGTTTAAAAAATTTATAGTTTCCTATAGAATAAAAAATCCTGTATTAGCTCGTTAATTAATTATTTAAACCAATACAGGACTTTTATATTATTTTTTTATTTCGTGAACAAGAACCTCTTGTCCATTGATATCTTCAATTTTAAAGCTGTACTTATATTCTTCATTAGCATTTTCTATAAAGTTAGTAATCCAGATTGTACGAAGTTCATAAAGAACATTTATATCTCCATTAACATTATTCCAATATCCTTTATGAAGGCATTTTAATACTTTCCACTGTAGCATATTTTCTTCATCTATAGTTATATTGTTTACATTATCACACGGCATACCATCTAGGATATAATTATTTAAAGTTTTATAAAGGGAAGATGCAGTTGATACATCATAATTTGATTTAGCATCTTTTCCACACTCAATAGCTTGATTTTTATAGCTTTCTCTTACAACATTTAAACCTTCTTCTTTAAATTTACTTATTATTTCAGTAATAAGAGCTGCTTGTCTAGTTTCAGCTATTGTAATTTTACTTTGAAGCCAGCCATGGATATTATTAGTATCGATTAATTCTTCTAAAGGTTTATTCTCTATAGGATTACCTATTTTATCTCTTATCTCTGATACCATATTAGAAATATCTGTATTCATATCTCTTTCTATATTTTCAATTATTTTAAATTCTAATTCTTCATACAACCTAATTTTATTAAATAACCAATGATGTATTGCTCCTAAGAATCTACTCATACATTTCATCTCCTTTATTAATATTATTAATTTAATAGTACATTTTTATATAATAAATGTCTGTAACTTTAGTTACAAAAATGAGACATGCTTAAAAATTTAAGCATGTCTCATAAAAACACATTATTAAAAATCATATATTTGCTTACTTATATATCTATCTGCTCTGTCTGCAAATATAACTACTATATTACCTTTTTTTAACTTATTAGCTTGCTTTAAAGCAGCATAAAAAGTTGCTCCAGATGAAGAACCTACTAAAAGCCCTTCTTTTAAAGCTAATTCTTTTACAGCATAAAAAGCTTCATCATCACTTACTTTTTCTACTTCATCTACTAACTCTATATCCATTGTTTTTGGAATAAAATCATTACCTATCCCTTCTATTTTATAAGACCTACATTCTCCTCCACCTATTATAGAACCTTTAGGATCAGCTAAAATTCCCTTTATATCATTATCTTTCTCCTTAAGATATCTCATAACACCAGTAAAAGTTCCGCCAGATCCTGCTCCTGAAATAAAAACATCTATATTCCCATCTAATTGCTCATATATTTCTCTCCCCGTTGAAAGGTAGTGTATTTCAGGGTTGTCCATATTATTAAATTGATCTGGAACAAAAACATTTTTTATTTGTTTTTTTAATTCTTCAATTTTCTTAAAAGCTCCTTCTAGTCCTTCTTCTGTTGGTGTATTTATAATTTTTGCTCCAAGTGCTTTCATTATGATTTGTTTTTCTATTGAAAATTTATTTGGAACAACAAAAATAATTTCATATCCTTTATTAATTGCAGCAAGGGCTAATCCTATTCCAGTATTTCCTGCTGTTGCTTCTATTATAGTGTATCCCTTTTTTAGTTTTCCTTCATTTTCTGCTTTTTCTATAATCCATTTACCTACTCTATCCTTTACAGATCCTCCTGGGTTACTAAATTCTAATTTAGCAAAAATGTTTACATCTTTTGGAATATGGAAATTATCTATTTTTAATAAAGGAGTATTTCCTATTAAATCTTGAATAGAATTATAATATTTCATTATTACTCTCCCCTACTATTTTTTTAATATATCTAAATCACTAATAATATCTTCTATATCTTCAATTCCCACAGATAATCTTACTAGTGTATCTGATATACCAAGTTCTTCTCTCTTTTTAGATGGTATGGATGCATGGGTCATTTTAGATGGAACAGAAATAAGGCTTTCTATTCCTCCAAGACTCTCAGCTAAAGTAATAACCTCTAAGTTAGATAATAATTTTTTAAGATATTCTTTATTCTTTACTTCAAAAGAAATCATTCCTCCATACTTTTTCATCTGGTTTTTAGCTTTTTTATTCATACTATCAACAAAAGATGGATAGTATACTTTTTTCACCCAATCTTGATTTTTTAGCCAGTTTACAATCTTGTATGCATTTTCACAATGTTTATCCATTCTAATAGATAACGTTTTTATTCCTCTTATAAGCAACCAACTATCAAAAGGTCCAAGTACTGAACCTACTGAATTTTGTATAAAATGAATTTTATTTCCTAATTCTTCGCTATTTACTACTACCAATCCTGCCACTAAGTCACTATGCCCACCTAAATATTTAGTAGCACTATGAAGAACAATATCTGCTCCTAACTCTATTGGTTTTTGAAGATATGGAGTCATAAAGGTATTATCTACAACAAGAAGCAAGTCTTTCTCTTTTGCTATTTTTGAAACTTCTTCAATATCCGTTACCTTCATTAAAGGGTTTGTTGGGCTTTCTATATAAATTGCTCTTGTATTATTTTTTATATTCTTTTGTATATTTTTTATATCACTTGTATCTACAAAGTCATATTCTAAACCAAAATTTTTAAAAATTTTATCTATAACCCTAAAAGTTCCTCCATAAACATCATCACTAAATATAATATGATCTCCTGACTTGAATAACATCATAACAGATGAAATAGCAGCCATTCCTGAGCTAAACGCAAAACCTCTATATCCATTTTCTAAGTCTGCAATAAGTTTTTCTACAGCCTCTCTTGTAGGATTCCCTGTTCTTGAATATTCATAACCTTTATGTTTTCCTACTTCTTCTTGGGAATATGTAGATGTTTGATAAATTGGTACATTAACTGAACCTGTATACTTATCTCCATCTATTCCCCCATGTATTACTAAAGAATTAAATTTCATCTTTTTTTCCTCCATAATTATATTTTTCTTTTAGCTTTTCTAATACTTCATTTGCAAATTCTTTTGCTCCAAATAAAGAAATATCTCTATAATTTCCGCATTGTACATTATTTGCAGCAGGAACTTCACTTGAAATCAAAACTTTTTCTAATGCATTTATTAATGCTTTTGCAATTTCTGTTTCTTCTCTTTCTCCAACTAATATTAGATAAAATCCAGTTCTACATCCCATAGGTGATATATCTACAACATTATCTATTTCTTCTCTTATAAATCCAGCTAATAAATGTTCTATAGCATGTACTGCACCTGTAGGCATAACTTCTTTATTAGGTTGTGTAAATCTTAAGTCAAACTTTGTAATAATATCTCCTTTTGGAGTTTGAACAACTCCACATTTTCTTACAAAGGGTGCTTTTACTATTGTATGATCCATTGTAAAACTTTCTACTATTATATTTTTCATAACTAAAAACCTCCTTTTGTTCCAGAAACTATCCAAACATATTTATTCATTTTATTTATTTCAAGAGTGTAATCTAATTCTTTAAATAATTCTGAAATATCATCAATATATTCATAGTATTCTGTATTCAAATCGTGAAGTAAATTAAAAGCTCCAGTAGATTCTACATATTCTAGTAATCTAGTTTTATATTCTTCTGATTCAAACATGGTATCTGCAATTATAATTTTTCCCCCTTCTTCTAAAAAACTATCTAAATACACTAAAGCTTTCTTCTTTTCTTTAATTGTAAGATGATGAAAAGCATAAGAAGTTACAATTACATCTACCTTTTTTCTTATTGGTATAGATAAGAAGTGACCATCTAATATTTCAACATTAGGTAATTTTAACTTAGCAATTTTTCTCATTTCATATGAAGGTTCAATTCCTACAACCTGAAATTTATTTTCATATAGCAATTTAGTCAAATTTCCAGTACCTGTTCCAATTTCCAATACAGTAGCATTTTTTTTATCTTCTATCTTAGAGATTATAGCTTCAAGTATTCCATTATAATTTTCAAAAACTTCATTGTATTCATTGTCACTTCCATATACTGTTGAATCATAGTTAGGAGCCCACTTATCAAATAATTTGTTAAATTCTAGCATACTATCCTCCTTATTTTTATCTCTATGAATGCTTAATCTTTTTATCAAAACGATATTTATTTATTTTTATTATCATTTTGATAGCTTGTTTTTGATTATATTCTATTTCTTAATTTTTTTCAAGACAAAATTAAATAAATTTTATTTAAATATTTATCTAATTTCCTTAGAACAAAATATCACTTCGTGATACTCTCAGATGAGTAGCAGAGCTACTCATCTGTATTTTTTGAAACTAATTCACCATTACATTTTGGACATATAAGTATAGGCATTTTTACTTCAAAATTCTCAATATCACAACCAGAAGCAAAAAAGTCATCTTCAATAAATTCATCAATAATAAACCTAGGTACATCTTCTTCAAATCCACACTCCAAACATTGATATCTGTAAGTCTTCTCGTCTGTTTCTATCCCAAAGGGATACGCTTCCTCGTCCTCTCCCATATCTAGGAAGTTCTCTTTCTCTAAATCTTTCATTATCGGGTATCTC
>NZ_FRAE01000033.1 GCF_900142235.1 Tepidibacter formicigenes DSM 15518
AAAGGAGTGATAAACCCTATCACTCCTTTATTTTTATTTAGTCGTTAAATTTACAGAATTCTTCTCTTATATTTTTCATTTCTTCTATGATTTCATCTACTTCAAGAACCATTTCCATCATACCAATTTGATCTTCATATACAGATTCATCTACCTCACCTTTGAATTGAGGCTCTACTGCATGATATACTCTAAGTCCAAGTTCAACACCTGCAAGTGGTCCTGCAAAAGTTGGATCTCCTGCAGTTACTGTTTCCGCTGCTAGACCAGCAGCTTCAGCTTCAGCGGCACCTAAAAGAACAACAATATTTTCAGCTCCATGCTTTTCAGTTAAATCCTTAACTCTTTGTTGATTTTCTAGGTCCATAGCTCCTGCAGCAGTTCAGACAAAACACTCAGTTGATGAGAAAACTACTTCAGCCCCAGTACCTTTAAGGCACTCTTCCATCGCTGGGCCTGGTATACCATCTCTGTCACCAATTATGATGACTTTTTTACCATCATATAATCCCATGATCATACATCCTTTCTTTTTTAATTTTATTTAAATCTATAATTAACTTAAATAGATTATAAACTTTATTAAATGTATTTTTTAATCATTGCTTCTATATTTTCAGCTGTTGCATCATCTTTAGTTAACTCTTCAACTTTTTCTCCATCTTTATAGATAGCTATAGTTGGAAGTCCTAAAACTTTTTGCTTTATAGCAAGTCTTCTAGCTTTTGAAGTATCCAGCTTTGCAAACTTTAAATTATCACCATATTTTTCTGATAATTCTACAACACTTGGCATAAGTGCCTTACAAGGCTCACAGCTTTCACTCCAAAAATCTACTAATACTACACCTTCATGCTTTAAAACTTCTTCTTCAAATGTATTCTTATCTAAAGCTAGCATCTAAATCTCTCCTTTTAATAAATCTATATCTTAACTTTATAAACAGTTTGCTCTTTAGCATCATCAGTTAATGCATCTAGTGCTACACCAACTCTATGATGTCTTAATTTCCACTGCTCTTCTTTACTAGTAGATGGATCTCCTAATGGATAAGGTATTGATATAGTTGGAACCATTTTGTTTGATCCTACAGTTTTAGCAACTGGTATTAAGTTTGCCATTTGAACAATAGGTATTCCAGCTCTTTCAATTTCTTTTACTATCGTTGCACCGCAACGTGTACAAGTACCTCACGTAGAAGATAATATAACTGCATCTACACCTTCTTTTTTGAAGTATTCTACCATTTCTTTACCCATTCTAGAAGCTTCTGCTTGAGTAGTTCCTGTTCCAACAGTTGTATAGAAGTACTCATGAAGCTTACCGATTTTTCCTTCTTTTTCATAAACTCTTAATGAGTCAATTGGAACTATAACATTAGGATCAGCATCAGCTGCAGCTGGGTCAAATCCTGCATGTATTGTTTTGAATACTCCAGCTTCTAATCTTTCCATTCCTTCTATACTATATCTTCCCCATCTAGTTGCAGAAGCAGATTGTATTCTATCTGGATTATCAACTGGTACTATACCCCCAGTAGTTGCAAAAGCTATGGTAGCTTTGCTTAAATCTTTTATTGGAGGAGCTATTTCTACTCTATCTAATTTTGGAATAGGAAGCTCACTTTTAAATTCTTCTCCATTTATTTTCTTAAGAAGCATTTCAACAACACGCTCAGATGCTGGTTTTGCATCTTCTAACCAATATTGATGTCTAATTCCTCTTAAGAAGTATCCTTCTTCTTCAGCCGTTCCTAATTTTTCTCCATTTAATATTTTATTTGCATATGTAGCCATTTTCTTTATATCTTTTCTCATTGCAGCAGCACTTTTTCCACCAGGGAATATTACTACTTCTTTTTTAAACATTTCAACTCCAGGATTTTCTATGTGCATAGAAGATATAACTGGAACATTAAACTTTTCCTTTACAGCCTTACATATAACTCCACAAGCATTTCCATATCTACCTGCCTGGAATGCTGGTCCTGCAAAGAATATATCAAATTCTTTATCTTCTAAGAATCCTAATATCATTTTTACTGCTTCTTCTTCATTAGAACCCATAAAATTATCTCCACATATAATAGTGTGGGTAACCTGTGCATCTAATTGCTTGTTAAGTTCCATAGCAGGTCCTACTAAGCCTTCTCTAATTTCAGGAACAAAATCAGCTTTATCTTCTCCACCAATTTGTCCGAAAAATTGGTTTACATAAAGTATTGCTTTTTTCATCTTAGTACACCTCCCTAAAATTCTTTCATTGTCTTTGGAGACCATCCAGTAACTTGATCACCACAGAACATTGAGTTATTTTCCATTATTATAGATCCATCTTCTTTTACAGATGATCCTAATATTTCATCATGTGCCCATCCACCAGATAATCCATCTCTTGCTAAAGACTCAAGTTCTCCTATTACAGTTTCCATTGGTGGAAGTTTTATTAATTCTGATACATTACCACAAGAAACTATAGCATCAGCTTTTTCATCAAGTGTAACTAATGGTTGAGATTGTCCATCTCTACCTGTACATTCATTTGTAAGTCCAACAGTTTTAATTCCTTCATTTTCAAGTGCTACTATACAAGCTATAAAGTCTGCATCTGGATTTCCATATCCTTCTTCAGCAACTATTGCTGCATCTGCACCTAATGATTTTGCAATTTGAGATACAAATAAAGCTGATCTCTCTTTTTGTTCTAGAGCAACATTTAAGTTTGATGCTATTACTCCTAAGAAGTTAATTGTTTTTCCATGTTCTTGATATAACCTCTTAATAGCTGGGAAGTTTTGAAAGTCATATGTTGACCATTTAGATGAGCACGGCATAAAGCTTCCAGAAATAAATGCTCCATCTAATACTTCATTTGGATGCATAAAAGTTGGTACAAAATGATTCATATCCCATCCATAAACTAAATCATTATATCCCATCTCTTCCATTTGTGATTGACACTGCATAACAAATACTACACTTGGTAAATCGTTTACCTCTTTTGTACGCTTACTTACTGGTTCTAATTCATATGTTTCTATTTCTTCAGGCTCTAATTCTTTTACAGCATTACCTATGTATTCAGCAAGTCTCATACCAGCCCATCTTAAAGCACGGTTTTTCTTTTGCTGCTCTCTTTTTTCAAAATCTTCATCAGTATCTGCAACTAAAACTATATTTTTAAGTTGAGAGAAATAAGTGTATTTAGCTCCTTCTCCACTCATATCTATTAATCCATCTTGGAATCCTCCCCAGTGCTGTCCTACAACTAGTACACTACATCCTTTTAATGCATGTGTTCTTCCATTTCCAGCTTTTACAATATCTCCTGTAACTCCTGGAAATAAAGGATCTCCATTTACTTTAACTCTTGGTTCAATTGCTTCTTTAACAGGAACTAGGCGAACGTTTTCCCCAGGCTTAACAATTTTTATATCTGCTTCAATAATATGTTCATCTTCCTTAACAAAAGCTAGAGCTTCTTCTTTATTAATTGTTAGAATTCCATTTTCATAAGATGTCTTATCTCCAAATACAATGTCTTTAACATGAAAATTACCAATTTCTAATTTCACTACTTAACACTCCTTTCATTTTAAGTGATAATATTCAAAATGTTCAGGGAATTGACATTATAAAAAACATTATTAATTTTCGAACATTTGAATGTAAAAAATTTAATCTACATACAAGCTATATCTTTTATTATTTGTCATAATAAATTTTATTAAGTCGAACACTAGTAAAATGTTAATTAATTAACTTACAATCATGATAACATAATCATGATTATCTTTCAATCATGATTATAGATTTTTTTTATAAAACTTTTCGACATTATAAAATCTATCTATGTATTTTATGTTTTTTATAATTATATTATATTTTTCATAATTGATTTGTTGAATTTTAAGTAGTATTGTGTATTTTTGTTACCATCATCTTGCTTTTGCATATTATTATTTATTATAGTATTATTGTATTTGTATACTTTATGTAGATTATTAGGGGGTAGTTATGGAAAGTAAAAAAGTAAAAAGAAATAGAATGCTAAACTGTTTTATAGATGCTGCATCTGAAATTATCGAAAAAGAGGGAATTGATGGAGTTACCATTAGAAAGGTTGCTAGTATATCAGGTTATAATAGTGCAACTTTATATAATTATTTTGAGAATCTAGACCATTTAATATTTCTAGCTTCAATGAAATTTATTAGACCATATACAGAAAGCTTGCCTAATTATATTAAAGACTCAAAAAATGCATTAGACAAAACACTTTTAGTGTGGGAATGCTTCTGTTATTACTCATTTAAAGATCCCAAAATTTATTATTCAATTTTCTTTGCTAAATTAAATAATTCTATTAATGATTATATACAAGAGTATTATGAAATTTATCCACAAGAACTAGCTTCTTCAACTCACAATATTTCAACAATGCTTTTAAAGAGCAATATTTATGATCGTGCTCTTGTTTTGTTAGAAGATTGTGTTAAGGAAGGATTCATAGATAAAGAAAATATTTTTGAAATTAACGAAATGTTTATGTTCATTTATAAAGGTATGCTTTCTAAAGTTATGGAAAAAGAAGTTGATGAACCTATTGATGGTTTAGTAAGAAAAACAATGAAATATATTAAGGTATGTTTTAATGGTTATCTTAAAGAAAGTAATAAAATATCATTGTAGTTTCTTATTCTTCCAAAATGCAAGTTACTTTAGTAATCTTGCATTTTTTTATATTCCATAACTTCCCTTGTTATTATTCTTTAATTTGATAAAAACTAAATATGTAATTATACGATTTGTTTTTACTATAAAAATTTATGGTTTCGATAATATACCCTATTAAATGACAAATATTTATATTAAAATAAAATTATACAAAGCTATAAGAAAGGACGTCTTTATATGAAGAAAAGATACGTAATTTTTATAACAATAATTGTTATTACTCTAGAGCTTTTAATAGGATGTAACAACAATTCTTTAAAAAATCCAGCAGTAACCGAAAAGCCTATAGTAGGAAAAAATAATAAACAAGAAGTTAAGGAAAAAATTAAAAAAGAAGAAAATATTTTTTATGTAAAGCCATCAGAGTTAAATGTTAGAGAAAATCCAACAAAAAAATCGAATATTATAGATAAACTTAAAAAGTTTAATAAAGTTATAATTCTAGGTGAACATGAAGAAAAAGATGATAATGGTGAAATTATATCAACTTGGTATAGAGTTAAATTTATTAATGAACAAGATGAAAATAAAATAGGATGGATTTCTTCTAATTATGTTGTAAAAACTAGAGAAGAAATTTTAAGTGATAAATTAAAAGGAATTGATTTTTCTCCTCAAGAAAAAACATTTGAATACCCTAATAATAAAAGAAAAAAAGTAAAAGGAATATATCTAACAATTCATTCTGCAATAGGAGAAAGACTTGAAAAGCTTATTGAGCTTTCTAAAAAAAGTGAAATTAATGCTTTTGTAATAGATGTAAAAGATGATTATGGGAAAATGTTGTTTAAAACAGATGCAGCCCAAAAATATGCTCCAATAGCTAACGAAAAAGCAATATCAAAAAGAGATATGAAAAATTTAGTTAAAAAATTAAAAGAAAATGATATATATTTAATAGCTAGAATTGTTACCTTCAAAGACCCTACTTATACTCAGTATTATCCTGAAAGAGCTATTATGGATAAAACTACAGGTGAAGCTTTTGTAAGTAAAGATAAGCTAAGATGGGCATCTCCTCACGACAGAAATCTTTGGGATTATGACATTCAAGTAGCTAAAGAAGCTGCAAAAATTGGTTTTAATGAAATTCAATTTGACTATGTTCGTTTTCCTGCATCTAATGGAGGAAAGTTAGATGCAAAGCTTGACTATAGAAATAATAATGGGGATATAAGTAAACCTCAAACTATTCAGAGCTTTTTAAAATATGCTAGAGAAAATATTTCTAAAGAAAATGTCTATATTAGTGCAGATATATTTGGTCTTGTAGCTTCTGTTACAGATGATATGGGTCTAGGTCAATACTGGGAAGCTGTAAGTAATGTTGTAGATTATGTTTGTCCTATGATGTATCCAAGTCACTATGGAAATACTGTTTATGGACTTGATATTCCAGATGCACATCCTTATGAAACAGTTTTCCAAAGTGCAAAAGATTCCATTAAAAGAAATAAAAATATAGATACCCCTGCTACTATTAGACCTTGGATACAAGATTTTACTGCTTCTTGGGTTAGAGGACATATAAAATACAATGAAAATGAGGTTAAAGCTCAAATTAAAGCTTTAAATGATAACGGAATAGATGAGTATATATTATGGAATGCAGGAAATAAATACAGCTTTGAATAATTGGAGGAGAAAATATGAGAAAGAAAATTTCTATATTTTTGATATTATTAATATTCATGGTAACAGGGTGCACAAATAAGCCTTCAAATGAATCTTTAAAAGAATCTGAAATTGATGAAACAAAACAGGAAATAGTAAAAGATGAGAATAAAGATAATATAGAAAATAAAATTGACTATGAAAAAATAAAACCTAATGAATTAGGAAAAATAATGGTTCTTATGTATCATAACATAGGAGAAAAAGAAGCTACATGGACAAGGACTCCTGATAACTTCAAAAAAGATTTAAATACTTTATATGAAAAAGGGTATAGAGCAATAAGACTTATAGACTATACAACTGGAAATATTAATACTCAAGCTGGATTTACTCCAGTTGTAATAACATTCGATGATGGAAATGAAAATAATTTTAGAGTTTATGAGGAAAATGGAGAAGTAAAAATTGATCCAAATTGCGCTATTGGAATTTTAGAAGAATTTAAAAAAAATCATCCAGATTTTAATACAACAGCAACATTCTTTTTAAACTCTAATATATTTAATCAACCAGAATATGTTGAATATAAGCTTAAATTCTTAATAGATAATGGATATGATATAGGAAACCATACTTTAAATCATACTGATCTTTCTAAAGTAGATAAAAATAAAATACAAAATGCAATAGGAAAAGAAATAGAACTTATACAAAAATATATACCTAATTATGATGTAAATACTTTAGCTCTTCCATTTGGAGGTAAACCTAAAGAAGAAAATTATGTATATTCTGTTAAAGGAATTTATAATTCTATAAACTATGAAAATAAAGCAATATTATTAGTAGGATGGGACCCATATAAATCTCCTTATCATAAAAATTTTGATTCTTCTAAAATTCATAGAGTAAGAGCCAGCGAAGTAAATGTAGACGGAGTTGGAATATATGATTGGATAAAAAAATTCGATGAAGGAAAAGAAGTTAAATTTATAAGTGATGGAGATTCTAATACAATAGCTATACCTAAAAATTACAAAGATGTAATAAATAAAAATATAGTTGATAAAAAGATAATTACTTATTAATTTTAAAATTCCCAATATTATTGGGAATTTTGTTTTTATTAAAAAAATGATATAATGATATTGCTTTATTATTATAAAATCAAACTTACTTTTACCTATTTTTAAAATGGAGGTTGAGTTATGGATGTTACAGATTATAAGATTATAGAAGTTCTCCAAAAGGATGGAAGAATTTCAATGAAAGACTTAGGAAAAATAGTAGGTCTAACTTCTCCTGCTGTTTCTGAAAGAGTTAAGAGACTAGAAGAATGTGGAATAATAGAAGGATATAAAGCTGTAATTAATCCTAAAAAACTAAATAAAAATATAAATGCTTTTATAAATATAGGCCTTCCCGCGGATAAATATACTGAGTTCTTAGATTTTGCAAATAACTGCAACAGTATAATAGAATGCCATCATATAACTGGTCAAGACTGCCTTATTTTAAAAGTTCTAGTAGAAAGTATGGATGATTTAGAAAAATTAATCGATACTATAAAACAAGTTGGACATACTCAAACATATATAATTCTTTCTTCCCCTATCGAATCAAAATCTATACTATAAGATTCACATTACTTAAATAAAAAGCTATACATTCTCATTAAGGAGAATATATAGCTTTAATTTTATTTAAAAATATTAAGAAGTATTCCTGCTGCAACAGCTGATCCTATAACTCCTGCAACATTAGGTCCCATGGCGTGCATTAAAAGAAAGTTTGAAGGATTTTCTTCTACTCCCATCTTTTGTACAACTCTTGCTGACATTGGTACAGCTGAAACTCCTGCTGCTCCTATCATAGGATTTATTTTTCCTTTACTTAATTTATACATAACCTTCCCAAATATAACTCCAGATGCCGTTCCTATAGAAAAAGCCGTAAGCCCAAGTGCTATTATTCCAAGTGTTTGAAGAGATATAACAGTATTTGCATCTGCTTTTGCCCCAACCGTAAGACCTAAAACAATTGTTATTATGTACATCATTGAATTTTGAGCAGTTTCAACAAGTTTTGGAACTACTTCTGATTCTTTAATTAGATTTCCAAACATAAGCATACCTATTAAAGGTGCAGAAGATGGTAAAAGTAAAATAGTAAAAACCGCTACTATAATTGGAAATATAACTTTTTCTTTTTTAGATACAGGTCTTAACTGCTCCATTTTAACCATTCTTTCTTCTTTTGTAGTTAAAAGCCTTATAATAGGAGGCTGAATAATAGGAACTAAAGCCATATATGAATAAGCTGCAAGTGCTATAGGTCCTAAGAGATCTTTTGCAAGTTGACTTGTAAGATATATTGCAGTAGGTCCATCAGCTCCTCCAATTATACCAATTGATGCAGCCTCTGGACCAGTAAATCCTAGAAGTATAGCTCCTATAAATGCAAAGAATATTCCAAACTGTGCAGCTGCTCCTAATAAAATACTTTTTGGATTTGCAATAAGTGGTCCAAAATCAGTACTTGCTCCAACACATAAAAATATTAATGGTGGATAAATTCCAAGCTTTGTTCCCATGTATAAATAATGTAGTAGTCCACTGTCTTTCATTAAATCAGCTTTTGGTAAATTTACTAAAAGCATTCCAAAAGATATTGGGATTAACAAATAGGGCTCATAACCTTTTTTTATAGCTAAGTATAAAAATATGAATGATATTATAATCATAATAAATTCTTTATATGTCATTGCTGAAAATCCAGTTGAAAACCAAAAACTTTGCAGCATTTTTAGCATATTAATCACTTCCTTTGTTTGTGTATTTATGAGATAGTAATTAAAACATCTCCAGCTGCTACACTTGCTCCCTTTGATATATTTATGGAAGATATTTTTCCATCAACTGGGGCAACTATTTCATTTTCCATCTTCATAGCTTCTAAAATAAGAAGTACTTCTCCTGATTTAACATTATCTCCTTCATTTACATTAATAGAAATAATATTACCAGGCATTGGAGCTTTTACATCCTCTCCTTGAGAGGAAGTTTTCTTTTGTGTAATAGGTGTTACTTTTTCTACTGTTTTTGATGGTTCTTTAGCTTCTACTTTATCATTTACTTCATTTATTTCCTCTACTTCAACTTCATAAGTTTTTCCATTTAAACTTATTCTGTATTTTTTCATATTATAATCCTCCTTAAGCTACCCTTTTTATACTCTTAATTCTAATTTTTGAATTATTATGGTTGTTGCTTGCTAAAACTGCAGCTGTAAGTGCTGCTACAAGGTCTATTTCTTCATCTAGTTTGTTAATTTCTTCATACTTATTATCTTTTGATATAGTAACTGCTGCTTCTAAGTCTTTAGAGTTTTGTTTTTGTAAATCTTTTTTATAAAAAACAACTTTAAATAATTCTAAAATTTGAGAAATTACCAAAAGACTTATAAATACTATACTCATACTTAAAAAAGTAATTTTTATAGATTCTAAAATAGTTATATTTTCCATAATATTACCTCCTTACATAATAACTTCTATATTACAAACATCATCTTTTCTATTTTCTAAGAAGCTCTTTGCAACTTGAGGAAAAAGAGCGTATGATAAAATATCTTCTTCACTTTTATATAGACCTTGTATTTCTTCTTTTACATTTTCAAATCCAGGTTCTAAAAGATCTGCTGGTCTTATAGTTATAACTTCTTCATCTCCTATAATTTTTTTCTTTATTTCTTCTTTTATAGGAGCTGGTGATTTTCCATAAAGACCTCTTACATAATCTTTTATCTCCTTAGGAACCATCTTGTATCTTTCTCCTATTAAAATATTGAATACTGCTTGAGTTCCTACCATTTGACTAAGAGGAGTTACAAGTGGTGGAAATCCTAAGTCTTCTCTAACTCTTGGAACCTCTGCTAAAACTTCTTCATATTTATCTGCTGCATTTTGCATTTTAAGCTGAGATAAAAGGTTTGAAAGCATTCCTCCTGGAACTTGATAACTTAAAGTTTTAGGTTCAGTACTTAATACTTTAGGATTTAAAACTCCACTTTCTAAGTACTTTTCCTTTATTTGCTTAAAATATAATGCTATATCATTAAGTACTTTTATATTAAGCATAGGGTTTCTTTCACTTTCTGAAAGTACTATGGCTAATGACTCTGTAGGAGGTTGTGAAGTTCCTCCTGAAAAAGGTGAAATAGCAGTATCTATAATATCAACTCCGGCTTCTACTGCCTTCATATATGTCATTTCAGCAATTCCGCTAGTGCAGTGAGTATGAAGCTCAATTGGAAGCTTTGTATTTTCCTTTATTTTACTTATAAGTTCATAAGCTTTATAAGGAGTAAGTATCCCTGCCATATCTTTTATACATATAGAGTCCGTTCCAAGGCTTTCCATTTGTTTTATTAAGCCTATATAATAATCTAATGTGTGAACTTTACTTGTTGTATAAGATATAGCACACTGACAATGTGCTTTTTCTTTTTTTATAGTTTTTATTGAAGTTTCCAGATTTCTTACATCATTTAAAGCATCAAATACACGAATTATATCTATACCATTTTCTATAGATTTTTGTATGAATTTTTCAACTATATCATCTGGATAATGCTTATATCCTAAAAGATTTTGACCTCTTAAAAGCATTTGAAGTTTAGTTTTTTTTACTCTTTTTCTTATTTCTCTTAGTCTTTGCCATGGGTCTTCATTTAAAAATCTAAGACATGCATCAAATGTCGCTCCTCCCCATACTTCCATAGCATGATATCCTACTTCGTCCATAACTTCAAGTATTGGAAGTATCTCATCAGTTGTAAGCCTTGTTGCTATAAGGGATTGATGAGCATCTCTTAGTGCTGTTTCCGTTATTTTAAGTCTATTCACAATATCCACCTCTTTATAATAAACTTTAATTTTAAATCTTTATTTTTTCAGAAATTCTCATATGTTATATAATTTCACCATTATTTTAACAAGATATTTCACACATGTACAGTGATTAAAAAAGGCTTTAAAGATAAATTCATTTATTATTTAAGTTTTTATTTTCATTTTACTTATTTTTCTTAATCCCCTTTAAAGCTCCTTAAATTTGAAAGTATTAACTGAATTTACCTTAATAAATTAAGTTAATAATACAAATGTTTATTTTAAAATATATTAGTTAATAATAATCTAAGGAGGTGTTTTTATGTTTATAAGAAGAGCTAAGGAAATAGTACAATCTAATGATACAATCGAAGTTCTTTACAAAAATGAACCCATATGGATTGAACATGTTTATAGCGAAACTGAAACTGCTTATATAAGAAGTTTAAATAATGATAAAAGAATGGAAGTTCCTATTTTAGATTTAGTTGAAAATGAAAATATATAAAGTAGGCTATAACTCTAAATCTGAGTATGCTTACATTAATTTTTTTGTTTGCATAAATTATACACAAAAAGCGAATTCAAAAGAATTCGCTTTTTACTTTCTATCTTGAAACAACCCCTTTATATCTAGTTATATAATTATTAGCTATATATTCTATATGAACTTTAAACATTCCCATATCTTCATGTGGATTTAATAATTTTCTTGTTGCAACAATATCAGAATACCCTATTAATAATATATCAAGGGTTTCATCTTTAGTATCTAAAAACATCTTATTAAGCATTTTTCCTGATACATCATTTTTTTTATAAACTACAAGAGGCCACATATGAAGAGCTACATATTTATAAAGAATATATTTTTCTTTATCTGTAAGTTTGAACCTATTCGCTATGTCCTTTATAATCTGTGCTCCTACAATTTCATGTCCTTTAAATCTAACTCTTCCAGTTTCATCAACCTTTTTAGATCTTGGCTTTCCTACATCATGAAATAACGCTCCAAGCTTTATAAGATCAAGTCTAGTTCTATTTTTTTCTATCTTTTCAAGACAATGTTTCTCATATTCCTTTTTTATATGATTTTCAAAAAATCCATCTAGATTTATAACACTTTCTGCTATTTTTAAAGTATATATTGAATGTGTTAAAGCATCTACAACATGATATTTACATTCTCCTACACTCTTCATAGGTATTATTTCTGGAAATATCTTGTCTAATATATTAAGATGTTTGTCCATTAAATTTATATAATAGTAACTTTTATTACTTTTTAATATTTTAAATATCTCATCTCTCATTTTTTCAGGTGATACTGATTTTAATAAGCTTGAATTCTCTCTTATTAATTTTTGTGTTTCTTCATCTATATCAAATTCAAGCTGAGACATTAAGGTTACAGCTTTTATCATATTTATTGGTTCTTTTTTAAATATATCATCACTTGTATGTTTTATAGTTTTATTATTTAAATCAAAAATTTCAGTCAATACAACCACTCCTAATTTGCATCCTCATACGATGCTCCAAATATGGTTTCTTTTTTAACTAGTCTTTTATCATTTACAAGTCTATCAAGCTCATCCTTTAACTTAGATACATCCATTTTTACATCATTTTGCTCAAGTGTTATTAAAACATCCTCAAGGGCTATTTCTCTTATAGGTAGCTTATCCTTTATTAAGTTATATACTTTATTTTTAGATTCTTCTATAAATAAAGAAAGCTCATCAAATGGATTTTCAGTATGAGGACTTGTGCTTTTAGCCATTCTTATTCTAACAGGTATAGTTCTTCCTATTATTGCCGAAGATATGAATGTATCTCCAGATCTTAAATAAGGAAGTCTCTTTGCTTCATCTGCACTTATATCTGTTTCTTCCTTTATAGTTGCTATATCTGAAGCTCTTACAGTCCTAAATACAAATTTAGTATTTAGCTGTGCTGTAACAGTTTCATCAAGAAGGGTTGGTCTTTGAGTTGCAAGTATTAAAAATACTCCATATTTTCTACCCTCTTGAGCTATTTCTTTTATTATACCCTTTGAAGGTGAATCATAACCTTTTGGGGCAAAATTATGCGCTTCATCTGTAACGATTATAAAAGGTGGAAAAAATTCAGCATTTTCTATTTCTTTATATTTAGAATCTTTGTAATCTCTTCTTTTATGATAAAGCCTGTTTAAAAGATACGTTGAAAATACTTGTATAAGCCTCATATCTCCTTGTATAACTATAAGCTTTCCATTTTTTAATCCATCTTCTATTGGATCTATATCCTTTGAAAAAATTCCTTCATTATAAAGTCTGTTAAGCCTCCATATTATACCACTTACAGAGGCACCTGGACACTTGGTATTATATTCTAAAAATAGTTTTTGTATTTCTTTATATTTTTCTTCTTCATATGGATTTGAAGAATTAATTATTTTATCATATATTTTTTTCTCTGAACCAAGCCTGTGACCCTCAGCTAAGTAATCAAGTCTTTTTGAAAAAGTAAGATAAGTATCTCTCTTTTTATAAAGAGTATCTATAACATTACTCATAGAATCTGTTAAACTACCTGATGCTGATAATAGCTTTTTAAGCTCATTTTTATCTAAGTCCTCAAATTTTACTCCTACATGAACTCCTATTTGATATATACTGAATTTATCTTTAAAATCAGTTAAATATTTTTCATCTAAATCAGGACACTTATTTGAAAAATCCATTTCAAAATGTGGATCAAGTATTATAGTTGGAATATTTAATTTCATAATTTCTTCAAGAATTACCCTTGTTCCAAAGCTTTTTCCAGAACCAGATCCTCCAAATATCCCTATATGAGGATACTGCTGCATCTTTTTTATATCAAATATAAACGGTATTCCCCTTTGATTTCTTATCCCACTTTTATCCCATATGCAAAAAATATCTTTTAAATTATCATCCATGCTATCTGCCATATCTTCTGTAGATTTTACTTCACCTAATAATAGTCCTTCATCTGATTTACATTTTATAAATAAGTTTTTTACTTCAAAAAATTCTGGCTTTCTAACCTTAGCTCCTGTACAAATTGGATAATCAGCTTCTTCAAGAAGTCTTACCTTAGCTAAATGTATTGTTTCTTCTCCAACTTTATATCCAAGCTGATTAAGGGCATTTAAAACACTTGAATCTATTAATCCCCCATTTACATTTAAGGGTATATATCTATTATATGACATTGTCTCAAATACTTCTCCAAGCTGGTCATTTTGGTAATTATCCTCTATAACTATTATTTCATTTATCTTAAAGGGCCTTATCTTTGTTACAACAGTTACCTCCTGCTGAGTAGTAAATCCCACAACTTGCATATTTATTTCTCCCTTCTATTTTAATTTATAAACTTCTGTTTTCTCTTTTAGGTTTTAAAAATAAATCTACTAATTCTTTATCTATATAGGTTTCAACTAAAGCATTCATCATTTCATTAGAAATTTTAACTTCTTTATCTACTATATCAAGCCATATAGGTATACCTCTAGAACTTTTTGGTGTTAAAGTATATACTACATTGCAAATTTCATCAATATAATCTCTTTGATCCTCTAAAAAATCTATCCCTATAACATTTGGATCAGTTGATGTTCTTAAAAAACAAGAAGCTATTGCCTCTTCATTTTTTTTAGATTTTTTAGAATTTATACTTATATATTCTCCTTCCTTTAAAAGTCCAAATAATATTTCCTTATCATATATATCTTCACTAATATTTATTTCTTCTTTTAAAAAATTTCCCATTTCTTTTGTTTTTATTTCCTCTATTACACCTATTAACAATACATTGTTATTAAGAGCTGTTTTTTTTAGTTTTTCCCATTCATAAGAACATTTTATTCTATAAGTCATTAAAGATCCATCCATCATTAATATATAAGGATTATGTTTTTCTATAGATTCAAGAGCTACTTCTACCTCAAGCTTTGCCATAATATTTTTTTCTTTATCTTCTGATTCTTTTAAATCTGTATTGTCAATTAAGGGTGAATATACTATTGATTTAAAAATAGGGTCTTTGCTAAAATCCATAGGTTTAGCAAGAGATTGTATAGCCATTAAATAATGTGGATATAAATTTCCTATCTTATTTTTACTTCCATCTACCCCTATTATATCTCCTCTATTTCTAATTTTTTTTAGCTCATTTTGACTAAGCTTTTTAGTTTTCTTTATATCTAAAATATCTCTTATTTTTCTTGTTCCTATGTCTTTTATAGGTTTATATTTATTTTTAAGTTGTAAATTAATTTTTTTAAAATTATTAATCAAATTATTATTTAATTCCAATTTAATTCATCCCCTTATGTTAATTTTATGTTAATTCTATTTAAATTTAAATAGTTTTCGTTGACTTTTATTGCCAAACCTGCTATTATTTTAATATACAAATTGTCGAAAATTGTTATAAAAACACTACATAGGAGGTATTGCTGTGAAATCTACTGGAATAGTAAGAAAAGTTGATGAGTTAGGAAGAGTTGTTATACCTATAGAATTAAGAAGAACACTAAATATAGCAGAAAAAGATGCATTAGAAATATATGTTGATGGAGAAAGTATAATATTAAAAAAATATGAACCAGCTTGTGTATTCTGCGGAGATGCAAAGGATGTAAAACATTTTGAAGGTAAGAACATTTGCCCTTCTTGCATAGATAAATTATCTCAAATGAAATAATTCTATTTTAAAAGTCCCATTACTGGGACTTTTTTATATATCTAAAACCTCTTGATACACTTCATTTTTATGCAGCTTTCTTTCTTTTGCAACATATTTTATTGCATCTTTTTTACTCATTCCTTCATCTATAAGTTTAATTACATACTCTCTTATATCCAAATCATCATTATTATTTATTTTTTCTACTTCTCCATTAAATCCTTCTACTATAAGTACAAATTCTCCTTTTATTTCTCTACTTTTGAAAATTTTTATACTATCCTCTATATTACTTCGTATTATTTCTTCATATTTTTTAGTTAGTTCTCTAGATATGCATATATTTCTATTTCCTAATATACTAAGCATATCTTCAAGTGTATTTTTTAATCTATGTGGGGATTCATAAAATATAAGTGTTCTCTTTTCATATTTTAAATCTTCTAATTCTTTTTTTCTATTTTTTTTATCTCTATCTA
This sequence comes from Tepidibacter formicigenes DSM 15518, assembly GCF_900142235.1. Taxonomy (GTDB): domain Bacteria; phylum Bacillota; class Clostridia; order Peptostreptococcales; family Peptostreptococcaceae; genus Tepidibacter; species Tepidibacter formicigenes. Next base: position 16,428 of record NZ_FRAE01000033.1, read on the forward strand.
AAAATCCTTCAAATGCAAATTTTCTTGTAAAAAGTCCTGAACCTACAAGTGCAGTTACAAAAGCTGTAGCTCCAGGTAGTACCTCTACATCTATTCCTTCATTTATTGCAATTTTTATAATATCTTCTCCAGGGTCTGAAATACCTGGCATCCCTGCATCAGTAATAATAGCAACATTTTCTCCCGATAAAATTTTATCTATTATTACTCTTCCTTTAGTTTCTTTATTATGTTCATGATAGCTAGTTAGTGGTTTTGATATATTAAAATAATTTAAAAGCTTTATACTATGTCTAGTATCTTCTGCAGCAATTAAATCAACTTCCTTTAATACATTAAGTGTTCTTATTGTTATATCTTCTAAATTTCCTATTGGAGTTGCACATACAAAAAGCTTTCCCTTCATTTAAACCTCTCCTATATCTTCTTTTGCATAAATTTCTTTTATTTCATCAGTATAATCTCCATCTTCCTTGTAAACATACAGAGGATCTAATATTTTAAGTTCTGCCTTTCCTGCCTTTGTAAATTGAACAAGCATAAGATTTGGAGCTTTTCCTACTTTTGGATGAATAAATTGTATAACCTTTGGTTCTAATTTGTATCTTCTAGATAGAGTTATAATATCTGCAAGTCTTACAGGTCTGTGAACCATATAAAATTTGCCATGGTGCATTAGAAGCCTTGATGCAGCTTTAATTACATCTTCTAGATTGCACATTATTTCATGTCTTGATATTGCTTTTTTATCATTACGATTTTTAAGTCCTTGTGGATGCATATATGGAGGATTTGAAGTCACAACATGAAAGGTGTTAACTTCTAAAATATTTTCTATATTTTTCAAATCATCATTTATTATTTTTACTCTATCTTGTAAGTTATTTAGTTTTACAGATCTTTTTGCCATATTAGCTACTTCTTCTTGAATTTCAATTCCTATTATTTCTTTAGCTTTACTTTTACCAGCAATAATTATTGGTATTATACCTGTTCCTGTACCTAAATCTGCAACTTTTGAATTATTTTTTATGCTTGTAAAATTAGAAAGTAGTACTGCATCTATTCCAAAGCAAAACCCTTCTTTATCTTGAATTATTTTTAGTCCCTTTATTTGAAGGTCATCTATTCTTTCAGTCTTCTTTAGTATTATATCCATTTTTACTCTCCTTTTTCTCATATAACAGTTTACGATAGTTAACCCATAGATTATTTAATCTATGGGTTAATATACTAATCTTCAAGCTGTTTTAATTCCTCTGGTATTTCTTCGTCTTTACAGCTATTACAACATCCTCCACATTTTTTACTTTCTTCTATTATTTTAATCTCATGAATATTATATTTTTTTATCTCTCTTTGTCTTTTATTTTCTAGCTCAACCTTTACTTGTTCTCCAAGCGTATTTACCTCTACTACTTTTCCTTTTCCATCAGGAGTAATTACTATTGATGATACAGTTGGCATTTTTTCGAGTATTTCACTATAAGTATTATGTTCATACTTTAAGCAACAAAAAAGTCTTCCACATATACCTGATATTTTTGTAGGATTAAGTGAAAGTTCTTGATCTTTAGCCATCTTAATAGAAACAGGCTGAAAATCTCCAAGCCACGTAGCACAGCAAAGAGGTCTTCCACAAGGACCTAGTCCTCCTATAGATTTTGCTTCATCTCTTACTCCTATTTGCCTTAATTCTATTCTAGTTTTAAATATAGCAGCTAAATCCTTAACAAGCTCTCTAAAATCTACTCTACCCTCTGCTGTAAAGTAAAAAATGAGCTTATTTCTATCAAATGTATATTCAGAATCTATTAAATACATATCAAGGTCATGTTGCTTTATTTTTTCTAAGCAAATATCGAATGCTTCTTTTGCCTTTTCTTTATTCTCCTTATATATAGATTTATCTTCATCTGTAGCTATTCTAACTATAGGTTTTAGAGGATATATTATTTCATCTTCCGTAACTTCCTTAGGCCCTACTATTATCTTCCCATATTCAAGCCCTCTTGCAGTTTCTACTATAACATCTATATCTTTTTCTACTATAAAGTCTAATGGATCAAAATAATATATTTTCCCTGCTTTTTTAAATCTAATTCCTACAACCTTTATCATTTAATCACCTCATGTATATTTAAAACCATTACACCAATTGCCAAATTGAAATTGCAATTACTCATAAGTTTTTTCTTAGTTTCCTCTATTATATCAATAATACTTGAAATTTGGGAATAGGTAAGTTTTTTACTTAAATCTTGCAAAAAATTTATCTTATCTATATTTATAATAATATTTTCATTTACATTTTCTTTTATAAGTAGTATATCTCTAAAATATGTAGTTAAAATATCCAATATATTATTTATATCTTCTTTATTATTTTCTAAGCTTGAATTTATATTAAGTATATCTACTACATTTTTAGATATCATTATATTTATATAGTTTTCTATTTCTTCTCTTTTTTTATTAAATTCTTCGGAATTTAGTAATTCTAAAGCATTAGATAATATTCCCATTGAAAATGAAGATAAAACCTTAGCTTTATCTTTATCTATATTTTTATAATTTATTAGATAATTTTCTATACCTATTAAAGGTAGTGGTGAAAATTTTATAATTTCACATCTAGACTTTATGGTATCTAAAATAGTTGCACTATTCTTAGCAATTAATATTAAAACAGCATATTCTGGAGGTTCTTCTAGAGTTTTTAAAAGAGCATTTTGAGCCTGAACAGTCATTTTATCACTATCATCTAATATATATATTTTTTTATTTTTATATGGCCTTACTATTATATCTGAGTGCATATTTCTTATCTGATTTATTTTAAATGATGACCCTTGAGGCTCTAATAATTTAAAATCAGGACTATTTTCTAAATTATTTGTATCCAATAATATCTTACTAAATTCCATGGCAAAAGTTTTTTTACCAACACCACTAGGCCCTTCAAATAAATAAGCATGACTTATTCTATCTTTTTTTATAGAATTTATAATAAATCTTTTGGCTGTATCTTGTCCAATTATATTTTTAAAGTACATATCTATCTCTCCAAAAACTCATCTATCATATTTATTATTCTTTCATGAACTTCCTTGATAGAATCATCTGCTTTAACTAATTGTATTCTATCAGGATATAAATTTTTTAATTCCTTGTATCCATTAAATACTTTTTTATGAAAAAAATCTTCTTCACTTTCTAATCTGTCTAAATTTCCTCTATTCTCTTTTCTCTTCTTCGCTACAGTCATGTCTATATCAAATAATAATGTAAGATTTGGAATTACATCTCCCATTGCAAATAAATTAAGATTATATATATTATCTATTCCTAAATCCCTTCCTAATCCTTGATATACAAGACTTGAATCTACAAATCTATCACATATTACAATTTTTCCATCATTTAATGCTGGTTTTATAAGCTGTTCTACATGCTGAGCTCTTGATGCAGCATATAATAAGGCTTCAGTTTTTGGATGCATACTTTTATTTTCTTTATCTAATATTATATTTCTTATTTTTTCACTAATATTAGTTCCTCCTGGTTCTCTAGTTAGTAAAACATCATATCCTTTATTTTCTAAATGCTCTTTTAAAAGCTTTATCTGTGTAGATTTTCCCGAACCATCTGGCCCTTCAATAGTTATAAATAATCCCTTCAAAATATCACCTCTAGTCTATTACTTGTATGTAATTTAAGTTTGTATCTTTAATACCTGTAATATTCATTCCTATTTCTTTAGATTTTTTTATATAATCTATAACTTCTTTAGTTATTTCTTCTCCAGGAGATAGTATACTTATTCCTGGTGGATATGGAATTATATATTCTCCGCAAATTTTTCCTATAGATTCTTCTATTCTTATGCTTTTTTTATCTAAGTAAAAAGCATCTCTTGGGTTTAATATTTTTTTTGGTATATTAGTTGGGTAATTTATTTCTATTAAATTTTCATTTCCTATTTCATTATCTATTTCATTTAATGCTTTTTTTAATTTTTTAAAATCATTATTAGTATTTCCAATGCTACATACTAATAATATACCATAAGAATTTGATAGTTCCACTTGTATGTTATATTTATCCCTTAATATATTTTCTACTTCATATCCACTTTTTTTAAGCTCTTTAGTTATAATATATAATTTTGTTATATCTTGGTGCTTATATTTAAATACTTTTATATTTTTAAGATTATCTATAAAATTTATGACACTATTTATATTTTCTATTAATTCATTCATCAATTCTTTACCATAATTTATATATATATTAACTGCCATTTCAAGAGATGACATTAATATGTAAGAAGGAGATGATGATTGAACTATTTTTAAAAATGATTTCAATTTATCTATATTAACTCTTTTTTCTTTAACATGAAGCATTGATGATTGGGTAAAGGATGGTAGTGTTTTATGAGTACTTTGAATAACTATATCTGCTCCAAGCTCAAGAGATTTCTTTGGTAGTTTATCACTAAGTCCTAAATGTGCACCATGAGCTTCATCCACTATTAAAATTTTGCCTTTACTATGTACATAATCTGCTATTTTCTTTACATCAAGACTTACTCCATAATAAGTAGGAGATGTTATAAGTACTGCTTTTGCATCTTTATTATTATCAATTACTTTCTTTATCTCCTCATAAGATACGCCTAGAGATATTCCTAAATTTAAATCTATATTAGGATTTACATATATTGGTTCTATATCCCCTAATATGCAAGAATTTACAACTGATTGATGACAGTCTCTATTTACTATTATTTTATCTTTAGGATTGCATACTGACATAATTGAAGCATATATGCCACAAGTTGAACCATTTACCAAAAAAAAAGTATAATCACTTTTAAATACATTTGATGCTATTTCTTGAGATTTTTTTATTACACCTTCTGGACTGTGAAGATTATCAGTCCCTGGTATTTCAGTTGTATCCATATTACCTATCTTGTCTTTATATTTTCTATAATTTACTTTTTCAAATATACTTCCTTTTTTATGTCCTGGAACATGAAAAGAAACTATATCTTTATCAATAATTTCATCTAATACATTAAATACCGGCATATCATTCATAAATTTTCCTCCAATTAAACATTTCCTATTCATTATAACAAAATCTATTCTAAAAATACTATTAAAGTAGATTTTGTTGAAATTTCATGGCGCCAACGAATTCTAACGAATTCCGTTGCTTAAAATTCATAACGAAAATTATAAAATTATAAAATTATAAATTAATAAGCTATATAATTTCCTATTCATTATAACAAAAAAGCTATACTTACCGTATAGCTTTACAAGTTTAAGATAAATTATTCCTCCAAAGACTTTTTATTTTACTTCTATAATACTCCATTTTAAGTTCACTTGCATCTTCATTTATCATCTCTTGCTCGCAAGCTTTACATATATAACTTCCCAAAATTTCTATTCCATCTTCACACTCTTCATTGCATATATAACAGATTTGTTCCTTTTTCATTTTTTCATCTCCTTTCTTTTATTTGTTATTATTTCCTTATTTTTCTTACTTAATACTAAAAAATAGAAGGGATTTTCCCTTCTATTTCTTAGGTAGTTTCTCTTCCTTCTCTATCTTTAAATAATAAAGTTACAGCATAAATACCAGCAATACCAACTAAAATATATATTGTTCTGCTTATCCAAGAAGCAGCTCCTCCAAATAAAGTAGCAACTAAATCAAATCTTAATAATCCTATTAATCCCCAATTTAGTGCTCCTATTATAACTAATATAAGAGCTAGTCTTTTCATTTTTTTCACTCCTTATAAAAAAGTCTTTATTCTAAAAATTTTAAATGTAAACTTTTTTGAAATTTCATGGCGCCAACGAATTCTAACGAATTCCGTTGCTTAAAACTCATAACGAAAATTATATTTATCCACAATTTAAAGAGGAATATAATTTCCTATTCGTTATAAAAAAATTTACTCATTAATAGTATTTCAAATATATCAGAAAAAATATGCTCTACTTTTATGCTTAAAAGTAAATATAATGTATAAAATATAATTTATTGAAAAAAATTTCCCTGGAAATAAAAATAAAAAAGTCTTCATTCTAAAGATTTTAAATGTAGACTTTTTTGAAATTCATAACGGAATTTATATTTATCCACAATTTAAATAGGAATATAATTTCCTATTCATTATAACAAAAAAGAAGCATATTAAATGCTTCTTTAATTTAAAATTACATCTGCCATAATTACTCCAACTATATTATTTTTTTCGTCTTTTATAGGTACAGAAATAGCTACACAATAGTTTCCAGTATCTGTTGAAATATATGGTTCAGATTTAAATTCTTTCCCCAAAATCCCTTCTTTGAAATATTTTCTATGTTTAAAATTATATACAAAATCTTCTTCATCTATATTGGAAACAGTACTGTACCCTTCATTATTTAATGCACAAATAACTTCAAAATAAGGTTTTGAATTAACTATTTCCTTTAATTTTTTCCTAAAATCTAATCCATAAGATTTTTCTAAAATATTTTTATTTTGAGCTATATCTTTTAAAATCTTAAAAGATTCATCTATTCTTTCATTCATTTGACTAGTTAACTTAAAGCTATCTAGATATTTTCTCATGTATCCAAATGTATCTTGAGCCATAGTTTCAAGTTCTGAAACAGATGATGCTATAGATTGTATAGCTGATGAATGCTCCATGCTTTCTTCATTTATCCTAAATGATACTTGATTTGTTGTATCTACTATCAAAGTAAAATCCTTTATAATTTGATTGACTTCTTGAGTTAATTCTAACTGTTCTATAGAACTATCATATATATTTTTAACATCTTTTATTACTTGTTCAGATTTATTGTATATATTACCTAATGAAACTACAGACTCGTCTGCTATGCTTATATCTTTATTTACCAAACTCATCTCATCTTGTATTTTAGTAGATATAACCATTATTTTTTCAGTAACTAAATTTATTATGTTTGATATTTTTCCTACAGAACTTGAAGATTGAACTGCAAGATTTCTAATTTCCTGTGCTACAACTGCAAAACCTTTTCCAGATTCTCCTGCTCTTGCTGCTTCAATTGCCGCATTTAAAGCTAATAAATTAGTTTTTCTCGAAATATTTTCTACTTCATCTATTATATTGTATATATCCTTTACTTCATGAGTAAGATTTACTATTTCATTAGCCATATCATTTCCAACATTTTTGCTGTGTTTTAAAACTTCTATAACCTTTGCAAAAACTTCTTTACTTTGTTTAATTGCTTCATTCATATTTTCAACTTCATTCATAGCTCTTTTAGAATTAGTTTTTGATATGTTTGCACATTCAAACAACTTATCAGATGTAAATTCTAGTTTTTTCACTTCTTCAGTTTGAGAATTTATTGTTTTTGACAAATCATCAATAGATGTTAATATTTCTTCAAAAGCTAAAGAATTATTATATACATTTTGAGAAATTACATTTGTATTTTCATTTAGTCTTTGAGAAAGTGAATATACATTTCCTATTATTATCCTTACATCATGTAAGAATTTGTTTAAATTTTCTCCTAATTCCCCTAATTTAAAGCTAAATTTTTGATTTAAATTTCTCTGCTTTAACATTTCAGATTTTTCTAAATCTTCTTTAGATATCTTCGTATTATTAAATATTACATTAGATATTGTATTTAATATAAACAGAAATATAAATACTCCTATAAAAAAATATATCCCATCAAATCTTTTTATAAAATAAATAACCAATGTACCTAAAATTGTACTTATTAAAATATTTAAGTTTTTCATTTTGCTACCTTCCTTCATGTATTTTTATAGCTATATTCTAATTTTATATATATTTCATATAAAACTCAATATCTTATTGAAAATTTTAATTGATTTAAAAAAATTCACTTCAAACTATCGCATGGCTCATGTCGCCAACGAATCTATCGATTCCGTTGCTTAAATTTCCTATATACTAAAAAAAGACTGTCATTTGACAGTCTTTTTTTCACGTGGCCACGTCCTACTCTCCCAGGAGACTTCCCTCCAAGTACCATCGGCGCTAAGGAGCTTAACTTCTGTGTTCGGAATGGGAACAGGTGTATCCTCCTTGCTATTATAACCACATATGTATTGGAGCGGGTGAAGGGAGTCGAACCCTCGCAGCCGGCTTGGAAGGCCGGAACTCTACCACTGAGCTACACCCGCATATTTAATACTTTCAAAACTGAACAGATTAATACTAGGTCAAGTCCTCGACCTATTAGTATCCATAAGCTGAACTCATTACTGAGCTTACACCTTGGACCTATCAACCAGATAGTCTTTCTGGGGTCTTACCCTTACGGTGGGAAATCTTATCTTGAGGTTGGCTTCGCGCTTAGATGCTTTCAGCGCTTATCCATTCCATACATAGCTACCCAGCTATGCCACTGG